>JAQUOR010000014.1 GCA_028717025.1 Candidatus Omnitrophota bacterium
CCCTGGGGTTTAGTCAAATTGTTAAGCCTGGATTGCGTTTTTTTCATGCATCCATAATCTATTTCTTTGATTTCTCCGATTGTTCTATCAATCTGTTGCATTTATTCTTTCTCCTTTATCTTTAGCGGTAATCCCGAAACAGTGAAAAATACTTCATCGGCAGCTTGAGCGACTATTTGATTTATTTTTCCGGCGATATCCCTGAAATTACGGCTTAAGGCATTATCCGGAACTATTCCTAATCCGACTTCGTTAGAAACGAAAATGACGTGGGCTTTGGTTTTTCTTAAAATAGAGAGCATCTCGTTGACATTTTCTATGATTTTATCTTCCGTTTTTCCGGATAAAATAAGATTTGAAATCAAAAGAGTCAGGCAATCGATGATAAGACAGTTGAATCTGCCGGTTATTTTCTTCAGGAGCGGCGAAAGTTCTTTTGCTTCTTCGAAGGTTTTCCATCTTTTTGGCCTTACATTACGATGGTGCCTGATGCGTTCCTCCATCTCTCTATCCAGCGCTTGCGCGGTGGCGATAAAAGCCACCTTTGTATATTTTGCTGCCAGGCGCATAGCATAGGTGCTTTTTCCGCTTCGCGCTCCGCCGAGAATCAGTGTTATTTTACTTGTGTGCATCAGTCTAAATGTTTTGAGCAGTTAAATAATTTTATTACGGGTACATTGTTTCGATATTCCACGATGGTCACGCTTGTCGCGGCTGGTATATGTTTCCAGAAATTTTTACTCTTCAGTATACCGGCAATAAATACGCTTATAACGCCTCCATGCGCGACGATTGCAACGTTTTTCCCGGCATTATGGCGGATGATCCTCTGCAATGCGCGTGTCACTCTTCTTTCAAAAGAGTTAAGGCTCTCGCCTTGCGGAATGTTATTTTTAAAGGGGTTTGCCAGCCATCTTTTGTACACTTCGGAATATTTTTTCATGATTTCTTTGTGACGCAGACCTTCAAATGCTCCGAAATTAACTTCTTTTAGACCCGCTATCTTTGTGATGCGCGCTTCTTTAAAAATTATTTGCGCGGTTTGTATCGCGCGCTTCCTGTCGCTTACATAAATCCTGTCAAAATGCAGGGGCCTAAGGCGAACACAGAGCTTTTGCGCCTGCAATTTACCTTCACGGCTCAATGATACATCGCGTAATCCGCAATATCTCTTTTGCGTATTCCAATCGGTTGTTCCGTGCCTGATCAAGGTTAGTCTAGTGGGCATTGTGTTCTCCCGGTACTAAAACCACGTTTGGTTTTCCCGTTACGGGATTTTTATTTACAAGAACGACGGTTTTATATACTGCTTCGATATTTTGATAGGTTAATACTTCCTGGGGGTTGCCTTCCTTAAAGAGCGAACCGTTGTTAAATAATGCGATACGATTGCAGTACGCACTTGCAAGATTTAAATCGTGCAAAACCATTGCAACGGTGAGATTGTTGTTGCGATTCAATCTTTTAAGTAAATCTAAAACCTGTATTTGATGCCCTATGTCCAAGTGTGAAGTCGGTTCATCCAGAAAAAGAAGAGTTGGTTCCTGGGCAAGGGCCCGTGCGAGAGCTACTCTTTGTCTCTCGCCGGCACTTAGTTCGTCTATCCGTTTTTCTTTTAAGTGAAATGCATCGGTCAGCGAAAGGCTTGCAGCGGCGATTTCGATATCTTTTTGTGTTTCGAATTGCAGACGCTTTAAATGCGGGATCCTACCCATAAGGACTATATCCATTACCGTAAAAGAGAAATTCGCAGGCTCTTCCTGGGAGACTAACGCGATATTGCGGCAAAGCTCTTTTAAATCCATTTTCAGGATGTTTTGTTTTTTAAAATAGATATGGCCGGATTTGAGTAAAAGTATCCGGGTTATCAAACGCAAAAGTGTGGTTTTTCCGCAACCGTTAGGTCCGATAATCCCTATAAAGTCGCCTGCGCGTATATCCAAGGAGACATCTTTTATGATATTTTCCTTGTGATATCCTCCGCTTATTTTTTGTATTTGTAGTAACGTTTCCATGTCAACGCGTAGTTTTTCTTTTAAGAAGGATAATGAAGATCGGTGCTCCCACGATTGCAGTGATGACGCCTATGGGGATTTCAACCGGAGAAAAAAGAGTCCGGGAGAAAATATCGCACACGACCATAAATGCCGAGGCACCGATGCAGGCAGCAGGAATAAGGATCTTATGATTGAATCCCACAAGGAGGCGCATTATGTGCGGCACGATAAGGCCCACAAATCCGATTATCCCGCAAATACATATCAGGCTTGCCGTAATAAACGCGGTGACGATTATCAAAATCTTTTTCACGTTGTGTACGTCTATTCCCAGATGCATGGCTTCTTCCTCTCCCATGCTTATTGCGTTTAAATCCTGAGAAAACAGATATATAACGCATATTCCTGTGGCAACCACGGCTGTAACCAGAAAAATAAGCCGCCAATCGTATGTTTGCAATCCTCCCCACAGCCACCAGGTCATCTCATGGAGCGCTTTATCTCCGGAAATTGAAACAAGAAAAACGATGATTGCCGAGAAAATAATTGAGATGATTACACCGGAAAGAATCAATGATTTATCAGAAATCCTGTTTCCCTCAAGCGCTAAATGATAGACGAGAAGAATGCTTATGAGCGCTCCGGTAAATGCCGCCAACGGGGCAAAAAGCTGCGAAACGCCTAAGATCACCGCGATGATGGTCGCCAGGCCCGCTCCGCTTGAAATACCTAACAGGTAGGGTTCAGCAAGAGGATTTTTTAAAATTGCCTGCAGGGTGATGCCGGACGTCGCCAGGCCGCTACCCACCAGTATTGCCGTCAGTATCCGAAGCGCGCGCATATCAAGGATGATCCGGTTTTCCTGGTGTAAAAGATTTAAAAAAGGAATATTGACCGCACCTTTTATTAATCCGAAAATTATTGCAATAAACAATAACGCGCCCAAAAATAAAAAATTTCTCTTTAAATACACACCTACTCCTTTGGATATAAGCGTTTATGGATTTCTTTAAGCCCCTCGGTTATTCGCGGGCCCGGCCGCAACAGGAGATTCGGGTCGATATCATTGAACACGCGGTTATTTTTTACGGCATCGATATTTTTCCAGCCAAAGCGTTTTTTAACGAGTTTTAAAGGTACCGTTTTGTCCATATAGGTCATTATGATGCATTGGGGATTTGCGCTGATTACTTTTTCCGCGCTGAAATTACTGTAGGGCCGTGTGATATCGTGCGCGATATTGATACCGCCTGCCAAAGTAATGAGCTCGTCGACAAAAGAACCTTTCCCCGCAGTCATTAAAGGTTCATGCCAGATTTCGATAAATACTTTTACCTTTTTTTTAAGGGGGATCATCTCTGCCTGCGCCTGGATCGTTGCAATATCATTTTTCATTTTTTTTATTAATTGTCCGGCATCCTGTTCCCTGTTGGTGAGTTTTCCGATATCGCTGATGGAGGCAAATAACTCATCGATGGTAGAGGGGTCAGAAATATACACATTAAATTTAAGGCGTTTCAACTCCGTGACTATGGGCATTTGCTCAAGGCCGGTGCAAAAGATATAATCGGGCTTCAGTGAGGCTATTTTTTCAAGATTTGGATGACTGAAATCTCCCACTTTGGTTACCGAGTTGACTTCCGGAGGGTAATCGCAGTAAGAACTTACTCCGACAATTTCATTGTTAAGGCCTAAGGCAAAAAGGATTTCTGTCGTCGAGGGAGCCAGAGAAATGATACGCATGGGTTGTGGCTCTTGCGCATAGAGCGGTAGCAAAGGAATGCATACGCAGAAGGCAGCAATTACGAGATGCATCAAGTTACGTTTTAACGATTTATTAATCATTTGCTTAATCGTTCTTTAATCTGTGTAATTTTTTCTAACATGACCCTTCGATCCACTTCGTTCGCTCAGGGTTGTTGTATCCCTCGACAAGCTCGGGGTACAACAAAAAACCCCGACGTATATCACGTCGGGGTGCACCCTGCTTTCTTATCCCGAAAAACAAAATTTTTAGGCTTGTTACCGCGCAAAACCTAAAAAATAAGATTTTTTGTGGCAGGTCTTCTGACTTAAGGAATCAACCTACTAAGCGCACCTTTCCATGAGCTTCAGGCTCACAGTGGTATTGCACGCGCTCTTCGTCCTCCTTCACAGCACCGGGAGTGTCTCCGAATTTCACGGAATTCCCTATTAAGCTTTACCCGCCAAAGGACTCTGTTCTTCGGCGAGGTTTACAAGCACCACAAACTTTTATTTTTAAATTTTTAAAGAGCAACCTCATTGTATCGGTAGCGGAACATTTGTCAAGGTCTTTCTCAAAGGCAGATGTCACTTTTGAAAATAGAAAATCGAGAATTGACCGCAATCAAAAATCTATTTTCGTCGATTTTCGTCTTTCGATTTTCGATTGTTCTGTTTGGTTTTTCGGAGGAAAACCAAACTGCCCCCACCCCGGGCAAGAGTGCTTCGCACTATGTTTTCCTCCGGAAAACTCTTGCCTTCATAGGAGGTTCTACCCCCTTCTGACACTCCACCTGTTAGATTTTCAGAGAAGATTTTCTGTTCCGTTGTCATCCCCCGAAAGAATTCCATAGAAGAGACTTTGCCTTGTAAGATTTCTTTAAGCGCTGCCGGTAGGTTGTCAGAAAAAGTTGCCTGCTCAAAATTAATTTCTACTTTTTTTCTGATTTCGGGCTTAGGATGAAGATCTTGTGTAGCACGAACGTTGAATTTAAATCGAAAGAGCAGTTAAAAATAAATAGGCGCGATGGGTAAAAAGAACAGATTTACTTGCCCCCAGCCCGAATCGAACGGGCATTTCAGCCTTAGGAGGGCCGCGCTCTATCCTTTTGAGCTATAGGGGCAGATACGCATTGTAAGATGCACAAGAGGTTTTGCGCCATAACGCGTGAGAAAGATTTATTCTATATTCTTTAAATTGAGCGTCTTCCCGATATTCTCATCCCACTCAAAAACTTCGTCCAGAATTTCCCATTTTGTAATCCTGTCGATCCGTAGTGTCCGTATGTCGTTGCGTAAATGGCAAAACACATAAAGAGAACCATATTTTGAATAATAAGGGTCTACTTTTCTTTGGGTGACTTCCCCTGTATCTGACTCATATGTGATAAACATTCTGCGTCGGAGTTTTATCGCATTCTCAATGTGCGTATCATAAAGTTCTGTCCCGGATGTTCGCATGGAAGTTTCGTCAGGGATAGGCTCGTTGAGCATTTTCCAGGCTATAACGTTTTTGAAATCGATCTTTTTTACTTCTTTTGCGTTGTGAGAAAATCCAGAAATCGAATCAGGAGTAATTTTAACGATACTGATTTTATCGTCTATAGTTTTAAAGTTGTGTCCATCAAAATACGATATCAATAAAAGTCGTTCCGCATTTTTTATTTTTTCTGCCTCGTGTCCGGTAAGTTTGTTTTTTTGATTTAATTGAGAACGTGTTGAATGACGCAGGAGCAACAGCGACAGGGTGATAATAATAAAAAATAAAATGAATATTTGCCAGACCATAGTTACTGTCGTTTTGCTTTAAGGGGGCTTTCCTTACAGAGGAGTATTAGTTTTTTGAATGCCTCTGTCGGGTTAAGCACCAGAAAACTTTACCAAGGAGTACATCGGGTAGCCTTTAAGCTTTTCGGCGCCTTTAAGATCAACCAGTTCGATAAGAAAGGCTATTGCCGCGACCTTACCACCCAATTTTTCTGTAAGTTTTACTAATGCCAGAGCGGTTCCACCGGTTGCGAGCAAATCGTCAAGTACGAGAACGCGTGCGCCCTTGGGAAAAGCGTCCTGATGGATTTCAAGCGAGTCGCTTCCGTATTCTAACTCGTAAGTATAGGAGTATGTTTTCGAGGGCAGTTTTCCCGGTTTACGCACCGGAACAAAACCACAACCAAGCTTGCAGGCAAGCGCTCCGCCAAAGATGAACCCCCGGGATTCGGCGGCAACGATATAATCTATTTTTTTTCCTTTTAACTTTGCGGCGAGGGCATCGATTCCTTGTTTGAAAGCTTTTGCGTTGCCGCACAAAGTAGTGACGTCTCTAAAGAGTATTCCTTTTTTAGGGAAATCAGGTATGGTCCGTATGTATTTTTTAAGATCCATGGTCTTCCCTCTCCTCTTTATATGGTGAGTTCCTTTTTTTGCTCGTCAACGGCAAATCTTCTTAGTTTCTCGAGCGCGTCTTTTTCGATTTGCCGTACCCGCTCACGGGACACGCTTAAGGCCTCAGCCACTTCCGCAAGCGTATGGGTTTTGCCGTCCGTTATGCCAAAGCGTAGATCCAGGACCTTACGTTCGCGTTCGCTCACTGCCAAATCAAGAAGGCGGCTTACGCGTTCCCGATCAAAGAATCTCTGGACTTCCTGTTCAGTGTCGGCATAGTCCTTGCTTTCGATAAAATCTCCCAGTTGCGATTCCCCGTCTTCGCCTACCGGTGCTTCAAGCGATGCTTTTTTCTGCATCCACATTTCGATTTCGCCTATCTTTTCGATAGACAGTTTTGCTTTTTTAGCTATTTCTTCACGCATCGGCTCGCGTTTTGATTTTTGCCAGAGCGCCTCTTTTTGCTTTTTATATTTTGAGATTAATTCGCTCATGTACACGGGGATCCTGATGGTTTTACCCTGGTCGATGATTGCGCGCGTGATTGCCTGGCGTATCCACCATGCGGCATACGTAGAAAAACGGTAGCCTCTGCGGGTATTGAATTTATCAATAGCCCGCATAAGACCGATGTTACCCTCGGCGATTAAATCCATGAGCGGCAAATCGTAATGAGCGTAGTGTTTGGCGATATTAACGACTAATTTCAAATTTGAATTGATAGTTTTGCGGCGGGCTTCTCGGTTGCCTTTCTTGGCCTGGTTGATCAAGGTTTTTTCTTCCTTTTCGGTAAGGACAGGAATGCTTTTTATCTTTTCTAAATAGGCTTTAATGGCTTCCATAGATAATTATTCTATTGCCGGTCCGTGACTTACGCGTATATGCCACGGACCGGAACAAGATTGCAAAACTATTTTTTCTTAGAACTTTTTTTAGCCGTACCTTTTAAGACTGCCTGGGCAGCCGCAAGACGAGCAATGGGCACCCTAAAGGGTGAACAGGATACGTAATTCATACCTGCAGTATGGCAGAATTCAACGGATCTAGGCTCTCCGCCGTGCTCTCCGCAAATACCCACTTTCAGGTTCGGACGCGTTTTTCTGCCACGCTCTATGCCCATTTTAATGAGCTGGCCTATGCCTTCCTGGTCAATAGTCTGGAAGGGATCGTCAGCCAAGACCCCCTGCTTAAGATACTCCGGTAAAAATCCGCCCATGTCGTCGCGCGAAAATCCGAATCCCATTTGCGTCAGATCATTGGTGCCGAAAGAGAAAAACTCGGCAACTTTTGCGATTTCTCCGGCAGTTAAAGCTGCGCGGGGGATTTCGATCATGGTACCGTACATAACGGGCATCTTTTTAAGATTATATTTCGCAAGCACCTCGTTATAGATCTTTTTGAAAATAACGAGTTGATTTTCCAGTTCTTTTACGGTTGCGACAACCGGGATCATGATTTCCGGTTCGACTTTTTTCCCGGCTTTGATTAATTCCGCAGAAGCTTCCAGGATTGCCCTGATTTGCATCTCGGTTATTTCAGGGTAGGTAATGCCTAAGCGTACGCCGCGGTGGCCCATCATGGGATTGCTTTCATGGAGAGCGTCGGCGCGTTTTTTAAACTCATCTATGTTGATGTTTAAGCTTTGGGCAAGTTCCTTTTGTTGGTTTTCATCCCGGGGAACGAATTCATGTAAAGGCGGGTCGATCATACGAATGGTGACCGGTAAACCTTCCATTGCTTCCAGGGTTCCTTTTATGTCAGCTTTCGCAAAAGGGAAAAGCTCAGCGAGCGCCTTTTTTCTTTCATCAAGATTTTTAGAAATGATCATTTTGCGCAGCAAAAAGAGCGGCTGCTCCGCGCCTTTGCCGTAGAACATGTGTTCGGTTCTAAAGAGGCCGATGCCTTCAGCTCCAAAGGAACGCGCTTTCTGTGCATCTGCGGGGGTGTCTGCGTTCGCGCGGATCTTAAGCCGGCGTATGCCGTCGCAAAGTTTTAAAAACTCGGACAGCATTTTATTTTCTTCGGTAGCATCAACCATTTTTAACTGGCCTGCGTACACATTGCCTTTTGTCCCGTTTAAGGTGAGCCAGTCGCCTTCTTTAAGCGTTACGTCGCCGGCTTTCACTGTTTTTGCTGAGGCATCTACGTGTAATGTTCCGCAGCCGACGATGCAACATTTTCCCCAACCACGCGCGACCAGGGCTGCGTGGGAGGTCATACCGCCCCGTGCAGTCAAAATTGCTTGCGCCGCGCGCATTCCTTCTACGTCTTCAGGATTTGTTTCTTCGCGTACCAGGATGACTTTTTTCCCGGCTTTTGCCCAATCAACCGCGTCATTAGCGGTAAAAACAATCATTCCGTTTGCTCCACCCGGGCCGGCAGGTAAGCCTTTTGCAAGAGGTTTTACGCTCAGCTCTGCTTTTGGATCGATGATCGGGTGCAATAATTCATCAAGCTGTGCGGGGGTGACCCGTAAAACTGCTTCTTCTTTCTTGGCTAATTTTTCTTTGACCATGTCAACAGCCATTCTTATTGCTGCAGGTCCGTTGCGTTTGCCTACGCGGCACTGAAGCATAAAGAGGCGTCCTTTCTCGATGGTGAACTCGATATCGAGCATATCGCGGTAGTGCTTTTCCAGGCGATTTCTGATATCGAATAATTCTTTGTAAATCTGCGGCATTCCTTTTTCCAAACTCAACAGCACTTTGTTGTGTTCGCTCTTGGAGTATTCATTGACCGGTGCAGGAGTGCGTATACCCGCAACCACGTCTTCTCCCTGCGCATTGATGAGATATTCGCCGTAGAATTTATTTTCTCCGTTTCCGGGGTTCCTGGTAAACGCTACGCCGGTAGCGCTGTCGTCGCCCATATTTCCAAATACCATTGTCTGGACCGTTACTGCAGTACCCCACTCATCGGGAATGTTTTCGATCCTTCGGTAGGATATCGCGCGTTTGCCGTTCCAGGAAAGAAAGACCGCGGAAATTCCGCCCCATAATTGTTCCATGGGATCATCGGGAAAATCTTTCTTTAAGACTTCTTTGATTTTCTTTTTAAATGCAGCGCACAGCGTTTTAAGGTCGGATGCGCTTAAATCGGTATCGCTCTTTGCCCCTTTTTCTTTTTTTATCTGGGACATTATTTTTTCAAGCTGCTTACGAATGCCCATTTCGTCGCTTTCAGGCTCAATACCGGCTGCTTTCTCCATTACGACGTCCGAATACATCATGATCAGGCGGCGATATGCGTCGTAGACAAAGCGTTCGTTACCGGTTTGTTTGATCAATCCGGGGATGGTTTTTTCGGTAAGACCGACGTTTAAAACGGTTTCCATCATGCCCGGCATGGATTTACGCGCGCCTGAGCGTACCGAAACCAAAAGAGGGTTTGCTAATCCTCCGAATTCTTTTTTCATGAGGCTTGCAACCCTTTTTATCGATTTTTCAACGTCAGCCTTAAGGCCTGCAGGATAAGTGCGTTTGTTTTGATAATAATAGGTGCACACTTCCGTAGTGATGGTAAATCCGGGAGGAACCGGTAAGCGCAGCGCCTTATGCCCGGCCATTTCAGCCAGGTTAGCACCTTTGCCGCCCAGCAAATTTTTCATGCTTTCATTTCCGTCTGCCTTGCCGTCACCGAAGAAATACACGTACTTTTTTGCCATGCTGCCCTCCTGTTGTTATGCGTTATGCATTGATTCGTTCAGTAATGAATCCTAAAACATTGGTTGCGTCGATGCGTTCCTGTTGCATCGTGTCGCGGTTGCGTACGGTAACTTTTTTATCGCTTAAGCTTTCGACGTCTACCGTAATACAGAGCGGTGTGCCTATTTCATCCTGTCTGCGATAGAGTTTTCCGATTGCGCCGCTGTCATCGTAAAGCGCAGGGAATTTATCTTTTATATCATAAAAAATATTTTTTGCAAGTTCGACCAACTCCGGCCGGTTTTTAAGTAACGGGAAAATCGCAACGCTATACGGAGCGAGACGCGGTTTTAATTTCAATACCACCCGGATCTTGCCTTTTACTTCTTCTTCGTGGTACGCGTCGCTGATAACCGCAAAAAATGTCCTATCAACTCCTGCCGAAGGTTCAATGACGAAGGGAACGATTTTTTCTTTTGTTGCATCGTCAAAATACGAAAGGTCTTTCTTACTCACGCGGGAATGCTCTGTTAAATCAAAATTACCTCGGTTGGCGATACCTTCAAGCTCACTCCAGCCAAAGGGAAAATTATACTCGATGTCGGTGCATGCTTTTGCGTAGTGCGCAAGCTCATCTTTCCCATGTTCCCGCAGGCGTAAGCTATCTTTACGCAGCCCTATTTTGTTTACGTAAAAAGTAAAGCGTTCCTCCACCCACGTGCGATAAAATTCATCGGCAGTAGCGGGGTTTACAAAGTACTCGATTTCCATCTGTTCGAATTCTTTCATTCTGAAGATAAAACTTCCTGTCGTGACTTCATTGCGAAAGGCTTTGCCTATCTGGGCAATGCCAAGAGGGATCTTTTTATGCATCGTATCCATCACGTTTGAAAAGTTAGTGAATATTCCTTGCGCAGTTTCCGGACGCAAGTATCCGAAATAGGGTTCATCTTCTGTGGCGCTCATATTGGTTTTAAGCATCAAATTGAATTTACGGGCTTTATTTTTTTTTGTGTCTATCGTCGTATCACACTCAGGGCATTTATAGAGGTCCTCTTCTATCTTCTGGAGCTTATCGATGCGGAACCTTTTCTTGCATTTTGGGCAGTCAACGAGCCAGTCCGCAAAACCTTCAAGGTGGCCCGAGGCCTTGAATACGTCCTCGTGCATGATGATGCTTGAATCTAAGCCGACAATATCCCCTCTTTTGTTGACATAGGTATCCCACCAGATGTCTTTTATGGTTTTCTTTAATTTCGCTCCCAGCGGTCCGTAATCCCAGATGCTTGAGAGTCCTCCGTAGATCTCAGAGCCGCCGAAGACAAAGCCGCGCCTGCGGCAGAGGGAAACGATTTTTGTTAGAGCGTCTTCAGGCATTTTTTTCTTTTTATGGTGTGTGGCTATGAAAAATATTATATCAGGAGGTACTTTCTACGCTTGAGCAACACTAAATCAACCTCCTCTAAAGGAATATTTATTATACCTTAAAATTTGATTTTTTTAAGTAAAATTTTGTATGTTTGACAAAGACCCTGCCGGGGTTTTTCCTTTATTCTGAAGGCGTTTCTTCTGATATTACTATATCGCCTGGAGTGTTTACGATGATCTCGGGCCCGTTGTACCTGCGTATCCTGCCGCTTACCTCTATTGTTTTTCCCCGGTAATAGGTAACAGGGTCTATTCCCCTATCGTAAAAAGACTTAAATGAATTATCGAAGATGACAACGGTAAAGTCTTGTTTATAATCCTGGCCGAAGTTTAAAAGGACGCATCGTTTTGATTTGTGCGCGTTTAATACCTTGCCGCGCACAGTGCGTATCTGGTTTATGTAGGAAGAGGCTTTTTGCGCATCGATTGTTTCGTACGCGCCCCATAAGCCTTTTCTTTGCTGGCGGGCTTCTTTTTGCGCGGCAAGGAATACTTCCGCGTATTTAACGTTCGGCGGGTACGTTGAGATCACTGCGTACCCTTCTTTGACCAATTGCGCATTGATAAACGTGTCGCCGACAAAACAATATCCGAGTAGTCTGCCGTACCGGTCTTCTTTTTGTACATCAAACTCTATCTTTATCACTTTGTTGATGACCAATTTTTCATTAACCTTTTTCGCCTCAACCGCAAACGGCTGCGGCGCATATATGAATTTGTTCCCCTTTTTTAAACGCGTTTCCGGAGTATCTATCCCGATGTAGCGCAGGAGTTTTCCGTTAGCGAGTTTTACGGTATCGCCGTCTATCACCTCAATAACGCGGATGTTGCCGTAATCGGCCTCTGTGGGGGTCGAGGCAGAGGGCAGAGTACAACCGGCAAAGAGAACAATAAGAAGTAGGGCCTGTAAATTTCGTATCACTTTAAATCTTCGGTAATTTTTAGAAAGACTTTCTGGGCAAATTGCGGTTTTGGCATGAGGTATTTACGCGCGGACACTTTTAAACGCTGAGTTTCTGAGTTGATGGTATCTATGCGTATGGTAACGCTGTTTTCGGAAACGTTTGCCTTGATGATTCCTTTTGATTCCTTCGCTTCGATAATCTCACCTTCCATGCGTTCCAGGGCCCTTGTGCATTTATCCCAGAGCCGGCGGTATTCGCTTCGCACGTTGCCGGTTGCCGAGTCGCTGCTCAAGGAATACCCGGTGACTACCCCCGCTCCTACTAATAGAGGAATGCAACCGCTGGTAAATATCAGGCTTGCGGCGAATATGACGATACAAAAACGTTTCATGAGTTCACGGATGATCATGCCGTTTTGGGAAAATTTTTTAAGAAGAAGTTTCCAATGATATTTTGGGCACGTTTCGTTTCGGCGCTCATTTCCTGGCCGAGGGCTCGCTTGTTGTTACGCACGGCACAAAGCAGTATATCAGATGCCATTTCCTTTTGCAAGTATTCGATGGCCAAACTCAGAGAAGCGTCATGGGTAAAGCCAAGGGAAAGGTTTTTAATATCATGCGGGGTAAAAAGTTTGAACGCATCCGGGCCGTTAAATTCTGCCGCATCGATAATGCAAATAGTGTCGGCGTTACTTTTTTTAATCGGGCTGAGATAATTTTCCAGCGAAACCCCGGCATCTAAGGTTTTCAAGCGCACTTTACCGTCAATGCCCCGGATTATATTTATTCCCACTGCGTCATCCCCTCTTAAAACGTTTCCTAAGCCGACAATAAGGCTTTTAGGGCTTGCCTTGAGTGAATCTTTAAGCGCTCGTAACGTGTCAGTTTCGCTTTCAGTGGGAAGGTGTATCCCGGCATGCGTGAGGTCTTTTTTAAGCTGGTTAAGCTCATCGAAGCGTATGCATTGCAGGTGCAGCTTCTTCGCTTCCCGTATCAGGTCTTCTCTGTCGTCAATGTAAAGTATGTCGGTATACTGGGCCCCGGAGATTTTTTTCAGTTCCGCATATATTTTTGTTTCCGGTTTCACCGATTTTATTTTGTAAGAAAGCAGCAGCGTGTCGAAAAGCCTGAAAATCTCCGGATGTCTTTCGTGAAGGTGTTCGAAGTGAAGTTCGTTGATATTGGATATTAAATAGACCGGGTATACGTACTGCAGGCGTTCGATGAGTCCGATCACTTCTTTCTTGGGAGTAAAAATATCAGACCAGGCATCAACGAATTCCTCGTAGGTCAGATGCGTCTTAAAGGCCTGTTTGAATTTTATGTAAAATTCCTGCGCAGAAAGCAGGCCTTTTTCAAAATCGAGCGGAAAGTCATTCTTAACTAGTTCCTGCGCTGCTTTTTCAACGGGTACCCCGAGCTTGTCCTTGATTTTATCTAAAGCAATAGAATAATCGAAATCAAAAAGGACTCTTCCTAAATCGAAGGCTAGATGTCTCATGCAAACGCGAATTATCGCTAATTTAAAACGCTCATTACCGCTAATGAAAAAATGTTAATTTACATTGATTTTTAAACGAGAATTACCAGTAATCTTTTATTCGCGGCAATTCGCATTTTCCAAAGTTCGCGGGCATTCGCGCCTTACGAAGTAAATACGGCTTCTCTGCGGCAATGAGGGCAAAGGACCCGGAATCGGTCAGCGCGCACAAATTTTTCTTTGGATCTCGAGACAGTCGTTTTTATGGACAGTGCCTGTTGCTGAAAAGCAATAAGAGAAGTATTTGAAGTATGCAGGGGGCCGATTTTTTTGATTGTCCATACGAGATGGTCGCGGCAGGCAATGGGTTCAGCGCAATGCTCGCAGCGTATCATTTCTTTTTCGATATTCTGGTGTAAATCGGCGCGTTTTTCCGTAGTTGAAATATCGAATTCCTGGGATAGTTTTATTCCCTCGGCCGTTAGGCAATTAAGTTCGCATTGCCCGCATTCGATGCATATATCCCAGCGTATTTTCAGGGTTCTTTTTGCGCCTGCGCCGCTGTCCGTATCCTCAAAACTGAGTGCGCCTGTCGGGCAGACATTAACGCACGCAGTGCATCCTATACATTTGTCTTTATCGTAATAAGGTTTGCCCCTATACCTTTTAAACGGCGTGTGCGGCGCGAAAGGAAATTTATTTGTGTATGATTTCGTAAAAAAAGAGATAAGCGCGCCTTTTATTTCACGTAGTTTGGGATATTTCATTTTTCTTCCTTATGAGTCGATGCATACTCATCGCAGATGCTTTTTCCAGAGAGGGGTACCCCCGCTTTATGCGCGGCCCTGGCTAAGGCATGTGACGCCGTAGGAGCGGTCAGCAGTAAAAAACCGATTGCCAGCAGGCACTTGATCCCCGAAGGGCTCAATCTTAGAATCAAAAACGTTCCAAACAAAATACAACAGGTTCCAAAAACCACGCATTTCGTCGATGCCTGTACGCGGTTGTAGACATCAGGCAGCCGTATTAAGCCCAAACAGCCTACGCAATCGAATAAAAGTCCGGCAGCGATCACTATGATACCGATAAGACTAATCATCAAAATCCTTTCCTTCGAGAAATTTTGCCAGTGCCAGGGTGGTAATAAAACTTTGTAGTGTCCAGGCAATGCCTATATCCATATACCAGCTTCGTTTCGTGCTGATGCTTAAAAGCGCGCATATTCCGATAATAAGGATTCCCAGCATATCCATCCCTACTACCCTGTCCGCGTGCGTGGGGCCCCGAAAGACCCTGAATAAACACATGAACGCGCACAGGATTATAATTGCCACTCCCCTTTTAAGGAGCCCTAAAAATGCCAGGTGCGGGTAAATCAGGATTTTGGGAGGGTGGTATGCGATAATGAACAAAACAAGGATCACCGCGATCGCACCGAGTATGTAGCGTGTATGTTTTATCATTCGAAGACCTTTTTTAGAAATTTTTCTAACCGTGCTACTAATATTTTTGTATTTTTCTCTATGTCAGTGTTTTGTGCGTTGAGCCAGTGCACATAGATGATCCCTCTTTTCGCATCGATGTCTATTGCTATCGTATCGCGGGTTAACGTAAGATGATTGGCCAGGAATGTCAACCCCGCATCGCTCTTAAGAGATGTCTTTACTTTTACTATTCCCGGCCTTAAAGGGATTTCGGGCCGTATGATAGCAAAGGCCATGGCAACGTTTGCCTTAAAGCAATCCCACAGGAATACCGGGATATACGCGAGAAACCAGAAATATCTGCTGACTTGAAAAAACGGGTAAGCTTTTTTCGCAAAAATATCTCCCGCGAAAAACGAAATTATCAGGGCAATGACGATTCCCGCGGCAATATGCTGCAGGTCAAATGACCAGCTCAAAACACACCAGAGGAACAACAGCATAATAAATAATACGATTCTACTTTTCATCGGGTATTGGGTTTATGTCCTTATACGCGTTACTGCTTATGATCACATTTTTTGCGCCCGCAAAGAAAAAATCCCTTGCCTGCGGCAAGAGCAGTAATCCGCCCATAATGCAGGCGATTGCAAGAGTTGTCATGGGGATCTTCATCAGCA
>JAQUOR010000015.1 GCA_028717025.1 Candidatus Omnitrophota bacterium
GTGCTCTTCCGATCTTCTTCGAATCTGCCCAATTCAGCCAGGCAAAGCGCTTTATCGTTGTAGCTACAGCCGTCATTTTCTTTTTTTGCTAAGGCAAGATTTAAGAAATGCAGCGCAGTTTTAAAATCTTCTTTTAGGATATACTGCTGCGCCGAAAAATAGTGCAGAAAAAAAATATTCTCCTTTTGCTTTGCCTGGAGCATGCATTTGCGTATCTTGCGTTGCGCTTTTTTAAATTGAAAAAAAGTTATTAAACGATCGAGAGTTTTCCTTTCGGTTTCGAAATCAATTTTCTGCATACACCCTTCTTTTTATTAATGATTTATTAAGCTTTCTTAGTATTATAAATCACTAAACTGCGTGTTTAAAGAGTTTTTCGCGTTTTCAAGCCATAAAAAGATAATTTGTTAATGATTGCGTGCGTTTTTTCTTTAGGAGGAATTTTATATAACGCCAAAAACGCGTTCTTTTGCAAAAAGCCTTGCAAAATATAGAAAAAAGCAAAATTTGTGGACAATGCTATTGATTTTATAGGCATATTTTACGTTTTATAAAATCTCTTGACAACACATAGTTGAAGGATAAAATAGGGAAAGTGGTTGAAAATATTAACTTTTTCTAAAAAGGAGGTGCGTCGATGAACAAGGCAGAGCTCGTTGAAGTCGTAGCAAAGAACACCTGCACCAAGAAAGAAGCCCAAACGGCAGTGGAAGCAGTGTTGGATGCCATCAGGGGTTCACTGAAGAAACAAGAACCAGTAGCAATTTCCGGTTTTGGTACATTTAAAGTAAAACAAACAAAGGCAAGACAGGGAAGAAATCCGAAAACTGGCGAAACGATCCAGATTCCCGCGAAAAAGAAAATTGCTTTCAGAGCTTCAAAAGAATTAAAAGCGATTCTTTAATTGCATCTGATTATTTAAAAGGGCGCATCAAACCGATGCGCCCTTTTTCTATTTATGGTAAATGCACCGTTAAAGACAAGAGAAGTACCCGAAATGCTTTGTATAGTAAGCCTTTTAAAGAATCTCCTTATGTCGCAGGCGCTAACGAATTCTTCTTGGAAAAAGACATAGCGGAACTGAGTACCTTCCCTTCGTTCTTCTACTCTAAACAGCGCATATTCTTTTAATAATTTATCAAGTAAGACCAGGCCTAAGGTTACCCTGTCGATTCTTTCGCAGGTAATAAGCGCATTGCCTTGAAATTGATAACGCCGCTCCAAAGCTAAAAGGTATGCGAAAAAATCCTGTGGACGAAAAGAAAAAGTATCGAGTATTTCCTTAAAAAAATTAATGATTCTTGAGAAATAAAAAATAGAAAAGATACGCTCACGGGAGATGCTTTTGTCAAAGCAGGCGCACGAAGAACGAAAGTATCGATAATCACTCTGGCGTAACGCAAATTTTTCCCTTAACTCCTTAAACATCGGGCTTTCAATAACGGGATAAAAGATGCTGGGACCAAGCAACACAGGTTTACGCGCAAGAAGACGTATGTCTTTAAGGGAGCTGCTGAAAGTCTGCCCGGGCAGGCCGACGATAAAGTGCACGGTCACCGGGATTTTTGCATGTGTAAAAGCGTGGGCTACGGAAAACATACGCACAGTATTTTCTTTTCTTTGCACCTTTGTGCGTAAAGCATTTTGGGCGCTTATTAAAGAGAAATCGAGATGGGTAAGGCCTGCGTTAATTAATTTTTTCCTCATGCGCGGGGAAAGTCCGGTGCTCAATATTCCGTTCATAAAAGAAATCTTAACTTTTAAAGCATTTTCCGTGATCAGGTCAAGTATTCCTTTAAATTCAGGGTTGCAATTGACATTATCGTCTTCGAAATTAAAGTGCCTGATTCCCAGCGCATAGCACGCCTTTATTTCCGCAAATACATTTTCTGCCTTCCGATAACGGAATTTTTCATTGATAGCACAGAAACCACACCCCTGGTTGCATCCGCGCGAGGTAAGCAGAGAAGTGGAAATTTCTCCCTTATATAGATATTTTTGATACTGGACCAATTCCCGCCTGGGAAACGGAAGCTGGTTTAAGTCCTCGATACACGCTGCGGGAACAATATGCGTTCCCCGTGCGGTTTTATAACAGAGTCCTTCGGCATCCGGGATACGTTTGCTTGCGGCAAAGCGGCAAAATTCAAGCAAACCGTATTCAGCTTCTCCCCGTATAACAAAATCAACGCAAGGCTGGCTTAAAACAAATTCCGGCTGGGCAGTAGGGAATCTGCCGCCGAAAACTACCGTAATATTTTTGTCCATTCTTTTCACGCACTGAGCTACGGTGAGGGCACTTTCAAAGTAAGGGGAGAAATTGGAGGAAATACCTACTATCCGGGGTGAAAACGCACGTATCTTTTCTGCTATCTTCTCATAGCGCAGGCCAAAATGATGATAGTGAGAAAAAAGGCAGAAAGGAGATTTGTTAGGATGGTAGTATCTCTTCAAATATTGAAAATCTTGCGGAGGTACTTCAGAAAACCTTTTATTCTCTTCCAGAGTATTCAATAGTTTTACGTTAAAACCATTCGCCTCTAAGACCGTACCCAGATAAAGGATACCTAACGGATACGCGCGTAAAGGGGTAAAAAAGAAATCTTCGACGGGAGGGTTTATAAGCAGGACTTTCATATTGTCGGCTTCAGGCTGCAGGCTTTTTTGTCCCAGAAGCCTGAGGCTTGTGGCCTGTAGCTTGGAGCTTTTAAGTTCAGGCTGATATCTTCTTTAGTTTCGCGACAAAGAATCCTTCCATAAATTCGTTGGGAACGATTCTGCGGCATAATCTACAGGCCGGGGAAAACTTTTTTCCTTCCCAGGCAACAATACCCTGAAAAACATTACTTAGCGGTATTTCAAAAGGGACCATTTCAAGTTTATCCTTAAACTTATTCAGGAACCAATCGATGACTCCTTCGTTCTCTTCCGGAGAAAAGGTACAGGTAGAGTAAACGAGTTCTCCTCCCTCTTTCAACGCAAAAAAAGCAGCATGTAGGAGATTTCTCTGTTTATGCGACAGCTCTTTCACTTTTTTCTCTTTCCAGTATTTATAGGTGCGTGGGTTGTGCAGCATAAAAAGCCCTTCGGCGGTGCAGGGTGCATCGACCAGGATTTTGTCGAAATGCTCGGGAAATTTCTTGCGCACCCAAATGCCGTCTATCAGCATTGCCGTGACTTTATCCGCGCCCTGAATGTTTAGGTTCGTAAGCAACTGATGGTAACGAATACGGTCCTTCTCTATTGCCGTGACCTGCGCGCCGGGGGCCAGGGAAACAATCTGGGTCGTTTTTGCGCCGGGAGCAGCGCATAGATCGAGTATCTGTTCTCCATCGTGCGGCGCAAGAATAACCGGAGGTAGCATGCTTGAGATATTCTGTACATAGATAAGGCATTCGCGATAGACGTCGGTATCCTGGAGTTCACGCAGGGATAATTTTGAAATAAATGCCCCTTTAGGAAACTGCAGTTCCTGAAAACGCACCCTCTCTTTAAGGAGCCGTCTGCGTAAGTCTATTAAGTCGGTTTTTAAATAATTTATCCGAAATGTTGTGGGCTTTCTGTTGGTAAAGGTATTAAGAATCTGCCGGTAATGATGCGGGTAGAGACGCTCCAGCCTCGATAAAAATTGATAGGGCAGCCGGTAGATAAGTTCTCTCATTTTTTATATTCAGTATAGGGTGACGATTTAAAGAAAAATTTCGAACCAAGGTGGAAAATCAAATCGACCTTATCGGTATTCCAGAAATCATTGGCGAATAATCGTTCATCCGCCTGGACATAGACTACTTCTCCAAGGAACAGAAAGTGGTCCCCCACTTCTTTGACATCAAATAATGAACATTCGATATGACCGATGCACTCTTCTATTACCGGTGTTTTCGTTAAAACGACAGCCGGCTTTTGCGTAAGCTGCGCGGTTTTGAATTTATCACTCTCTCTACCCGATACCGAGCCGCACACGAGAAGTTTATCGAGCAAAGTCCAGTCAGGAATATTGACGATAAATTCCCGGCTTTTTTGTATCGCTTCAGAGGAAAAATGCGTCTTCGCCAAGGCAATCCCCAAAGATGAAGGCTTTCTTGAAAGAGGCATATGCCAGGCACAAGGGGTAATGGTAATTTTATCCTTATAGGCGGCAGTCACAAGGACAGTCATGCCGCAATTAAGCAGCCGGGTCGCTTTTTCGTTGCTGACTTTTATTTTCATGGCATAGCTATTATACAATACTTTTCTGTAATTTAAACACTCTTAATCGTCAACGCAGGCAGGCGCGGGCTTTTAACCGCGCCTGGAAATGCGCCGGGCTTAACCAGGGCAGCGCGCAATGTCGATCTAAAAAAGCCTGTCGAAGGGTACGCAGGTTAAACAGGGGCGGCTTAATCGAATTCTCTTTTAAAATCTCCTCGTAAATGCCTTGCGAAACGCTCTCGGGCATTTTCGCTTTCGCAGAGGCTGTTGCAAGCGCAAGCGTCTCAAAGCAACCGCTCTGCGATTCTTTTAAATGGTCATAGAAATAACAATCTCCGGCAATGCCTTTATAGACGCGTAAAGGCTTTTGCGCGCATATGCCGGCGAGCCGGCGAAGCACCTCGTTAAACAGATATGACTGATAGGCGGAAAAAACAGGGACATCTCATCCTTGGGTATTTTTTGCAATAAGTTTAAAAAAGCCGCAGGGTTTTCACAAAGGAACGCGAATGCGTTCTTTAATTTCCTCTACGATAAAATCTTCGGGTTTAACTTTTATCTTTATCGGTTTCATAATGCGTGGGGCAGGACCTAGCGCAAACGTTTTCTTAATCGCAGCGCAATGATAAAAGAAATAACGTAATAAAAGAAAAATATCCAAAGGACAAGGGGTTGGGTCATAAAATAAGCGGACATCTTGCTAAAGGATACCTCTTTGACTGCCGCTAAGAGAAATTGAATAAAAAATATGCGCGGCAGAGACGCTAAGAGGACCGCGACCATATACTTTCGGAAGTTTACCTTGCTTAAGCCAAAACTTACGTCTAAAATCCGGTACGGGACCAAGGGAAGTAGCCGCACCAGAAATATCCACATAAAATTTAGACTTCCCAGCTTCTCATACAGGGCTTTGAATCTGCCCCGCAAAGACCTTTCCACATACTCTTTACCCAGAAGGTGACTGATATTAAAAAAAATTGCGGCATTGATGACTTCGGCGATAAAAATAAGGCCCGTGCTTATGTAGATACCAAAGATAACTGCAGCGATGATTTTTAACACGTCTTTTATGTCCCAGAAAATAAAAAAGTTTGCAGCAACGTAGAGAACAACAAAAGCGCAGGAGGAATATACGAGGGGAACGCGGCTGAAAAATGCTTCTATTGCGGCAGTATGACGGGAATAAAAGTTGCCTAAGAAAAGAAACAATGCCAGCAGCATTGCAAAAAATATTAATCGTTTGATTATTCTTACCATCGCTATGCTTTGTTGCTCCAGTCGGCGCGCAGCTGGCCGCAGGCGGCAGCAATATCCTGTCCACGAGGTTTACGTAAGGTAAAAAATACCCCCTGGTCTTTAAGCTCCTGCGTGAATGCAGCGATTTCTGCGTTAAGGGGCGGCGCAAATTTCAAGGATGAAAGATTATAGGGAATTAGATTCATCTTATAGGGTACGCTTTTTAATAACTTCGATAACCGCACGGCATCATCTTTGGCAGTATTAAATCCTTTGATTAAAACATATTCAAAGGTAACCGGATACACTTCGTGCCGGGCAAAATATTTGATCGCATTCATGAGCTCGGCGAGAGGATATTTTTTATTTACCGGCATGAGCTGGTCACGCTGCGCATCAGTTGAAGCATGCAGGGACACAGAAAGCTTAATCCCCAAGGCAAGCTCGCCAAGTTTGGCAATTTCCGGTGCCAAGCCGCAGGTTGAAATAGTTATCCTGCGTTTGCCTAAATGCAATCCCTTTGGTTCCATTAAAACCCGTATGGCGTCGGTTACGTTAGAAAAATTATCCAGCGGTTCACCTATCCCCATGAAAACAATATTGGTGATGGTCCGGGGTGCCATTGCGTCGTTGACATATAAATACTGGTTGATTATCTCAGAGACTTTTAAGTTACGTTTAAACCCACGCGTACCGCTCATGCAAAAAGTACAGGAAAATTTGCAGCCTACCTGGCTTGAAACGCACAAGGTTTGTCTGGCTTCATCCGGTATGAGCACGGTCTCAATGTGCGCACCGTCTTCAAGGCCAAAAAGAAATTTTTCCGTTCTATCGCGGGAAATTTCCTGTTTACAGAGTTTCAGGGATGAAAAATAAAAGTTTTCTTTTAAGAAAACACGCGTGTCCCTGGCGATATTGCTCATTATCTCAAAATCTTCGGCTCTTTTTTTATATATCCAGTCAAAGACCTGCTGCGCTAAGAAACGGGGCAAAGATTGCCCTGCGAAATGCTCTTTAAGACCGGCTAATGTATACGTTTTTATGTCTTCTTTCATCTTAAATCTAACGCGCGGAAGGCACCATAAAAGCTCATAAGCTCATTAGCTCTTGGGTTCATAAATTTTTAAACTACTTATGAGCTTATCAGCTTAAGAACTTATGAGCAAAAAAGCGACAAATGGGCTGTTTTGGAAGGACCTTGGTTTTTTATGGCTATTCCAACGGTAAAAACTTCTTTTCTTCGTTTATCAGAAGCTCTACGCCGTTGCCGGATATATCGAGCACTAAGGCATCGCCGATGCGGTCGCCAAGACCGACTTTTTTACCGTTTATCAACGCCAAAGGGTTCTCCTCATCGTAGATTATTCCCTGTAGCGTATACGTTACTTCTCCTTCGTAGGTTTGCGCAGGATCATTAACTGAAGCTGCATTGATTGCCTGCATCAGATCATCGACACCATCCTTCGCAAGAGGCTGAGGCTGACGGTCAGCCGAAAGAACCTTCGTGCTGGCGACAGGCAGGGGCTTTATGGGGCTCTGGATACGTAAAAAATAAATACCCAGAAGTAATAAAAAGCATAACGTAATCCCTACGGAAAGCAAAGAACGGGGTTTCTTTTGCGTAAGCACAGACGAAGAAATAGTCTCATGATGAACGGCAGCGACACGGGGCTCTGCGGTAGCGTTTTCCTTGGGCCGACGTTCTATTTTTTGTAACGCTTCGTAGATAATGCTCACGTTAACTCCTCGATGCAAGCCTTAAATATCTCTTCTCCAAAGATTTTCTTCTCCTTTACAAACCCACAGAGCAATGCCCTGTCAAACAATATATTGATCAAACGCGGCGTACCTTTGGAGAACTCGTAAATGATCTTAAAACTTTCCGGTAAGATAGTAATGTCGGTTTCCCCCGCTTTTTTAAGCCTGTGTTCTATGTACTCCCTGACTTCGTCTTCTTTTAAGGGAAACAAATTATGTTTCACAAGAATTCTCTGGTAAATTTGCCGTAAGTTGAATCTGTTAAGTTTTTCAGCCAATTCAGGCTGGCCCACCAAGATAATTTGCAGAAGTTTTTCCTGTGACGTTTCCAGATTAGAAAGAAGCCTGATTTGTTCTAATTGCCGGGCGGTTAAATTTTGTGCCTCATCGATAATCAATACGGCGTTTCCGCCTTGTGCACTTATCTCCAGAAGAAATGCGTTAAGCTTCTTTACGATATCCAGGCGGCTTTTCTTTTCTAAGTGCAGCCCGAAATCTTCGACAATGGCCTGCAAGAGCTGTACGTCGCTAAAATAGGGGTTTAGGATCAGGGACGTTTTAACGTGCTGCGGCAGTTTAGTAAGCAACGTTTTACACAGAGTGGTCTTGCCTGTGCCGACCTCGCCGGTGATGAGGATTATCCCCTTTTTTTCCTGTATGCCATAGAGCAAAATCGCAAGGGCTTCTTTGTGCGCAGAGCTTTCATAGAAAAACTGAGGATCACTGGTGATATTAAACGGTGAGGTTTTTAGACCGTAATAATCGAAATACATAGACATATTTGAAGTTCGAAAGCAGGTAAAAAGAATCTACCTTGAATCTCTGTCGCTCTTAGGTTCTCTTATCGCTTAAAAGGAGCGTTAACCCCGGCGGTACTGACAAGCGATTCCGGAACAGCTTCTCCTGGTTTGATTATCTTGGCGGTAATAAAAATCACTAAATCTATTTTTGATATATCGTAGGTATCTCTCCTGAATGCCCTGCCGATAAGGGGGAGATTACTTAAGAAAGGTATACCCAAGACGGATTTTGTCTTAACGTCTTTTAACAAGCCTCCCATAACAAGTGTCTCTCCGTCTTCTATGAGCACCTGGGTGTCGGTTTCGCGGGAATCAATAATGGGGTATTCTACCAGGGTAGTGCCGTCTTCAGTTTTTACCTGCAAGGTCGAATCGGAACTGGAAACCACAGGATGAATGATGATGTTGATGGCATCCTCGTTTTCTCCGACGATCTGGGGCGCAACATTAAGTTGTACGCCGATTTCCTGATAATAGGCAAGCGAGGCGCCGCTGATTCTGCCTGTCTGATCATTCACTTTTGTTTCAACGATCGGGTATTTCTCACCGACCAGGATAGAAGCCTCCTGGTTGTTTAAAGTTAAAATGGAGGGGGCCGAGAGAGTGTTCGTCCGTGCATCTTCCTCCAATGCATGTAGTATTATTTCCAAGTCAGCGCCGGTCAAATGCTTAAAAGCAATCTGTAAACCTGTATTTGCAGTAGTAAGTCCCGTGGTCTGCGGAGTAAACGCTGCAGGGGTAATCTGGTCCCAGAGCGAAGAGCCGCCGTATGTTTTATCGTTGCCTTTGGTTGTTAAGGGTTGTTGAATATAACCGCGGCCGGTTGCGGTAGCATACGTAGCGCCGCTTGGCCCCGTTCCCCAATCAATGCCTAAATCCCGTAGAAGGTCCCGGCTTACTTCCATTACTCGCGCGCGAATAAGGATCTGTTTCGGCTGTTTATCGATCGCTTTAAGCAGTGCATCGACCTCATCGAGTTTTCGTGCGATATCAAGCACCATCAGCATCTTAGTACGAGAAACTCCTTCCGATTTCTTTCTTTCTCTTTTTATGGCAGCCTGCTTAGCATCGGTAGAGGTTGAAAATTCCCAGCCGGCCTGGCCGGTGAGTTCAAGCACTGTGGCTTTACCGATAGGAGAAAGCAGCGGTATTATGGCCTTTTTGGCGTCACCTGCATCAATATACTTTAATTTAAAGATTTTCATCTGCGGCGCCTCTACTCCCTGACGCTCCCGATCCTGGATCTCTCTTTCTTTTATCTCATCCATGGAAGCAACGATAATAACGTCCTTGTGTCTCATGTACGCGTACCCGTATGTCTTTAAAACTACCTCCAGAGCGCTTTGCCAATCTATATCCTCAAGACTCACACTCACCAGGCCCTCGACTTTGGGGCTGACGACAATATTTATTTTTTTACCGTCACGGGAAGCTTTCTCGGCAATCGCTTGCAGTACTATACGGATGTCGGCATCCTTGAATTTCATAACGGGAATAATCCCTTCCTGCTCGTTTGAAGGTGCTTGCTCTTTAGCCTGGTGCTGCGCAGGGATATCCTCCTGCGGCGCTGCGGCAGTTTCTTCTGATGCAGGTTGTTCGACTGCCTCGGTTTTAGTCGCTTCTTGCGCTCCAGGCTCTTGCACTTTAGTTTCGTTAAGCACCGGGGACTGATCTGACTTTTGCGGTTGTGCGGTATTTGCCGTCTCTTCCTGCGCATAGGCGCATAGAAAAGCGGCGAGAGAAAACAAACATAAGAATACAGATATCAAAAAAATTCTTTTTGGAACAGCACCGCGCTCGCTCCTGGGCGTCGCAGGAACTTCGGTCTCACAATCATGCGTCCTTAACTTGATTTTCATGCTTCCTCCGGTTTTTTTATTCTTCCAACTTTAAGATAAATTCTTCATTGCCTTTTTTCAAAATAACTTTTTTTTGCTCGATGCTCACTACGGTATACGCCCCTATAGTGCCTTTCTCTTTTATCACTTCATCGTTAATGATGGCAACGGATTTTCCTTGCGAATATATTATACCCTTCAAATGCAAACCTGTCGCATCCAATTCTTGCGAAAGCAAGAGCTGACCGCTTTTGCTGACCAAGGGAGACAGCGGATCACGGTCGGTACTGCTAAAAGGATACGAAGCCTCTTGCGCGCCTTGCGCATGCGCGGCGCACGCGGTGATAAAAAATAAAAAAAGTGCTACTCTTTTTCTAAACCACATATCGTCATTTTAATAGAATTATAAGGGGCTGCGTGAGTAATGGTCAACTCGGTAATTTCAAAGAAATATTGGCTTTTCTGCAAACTCTCAAGGAATCGCGCCAAATTATGAAATCCCCCGCGCCCCTCAGTTTCGATGGGAAGATAGTTGAACTGGCCTAAACTTGATTTCGTATAATTTTGAATTTTTCCCGGCCGCTGCCCCTGGATTTCGATATCATAGTTTTTGCTTTCCGAGGAAATAAAGGAAAGGAGGGCTGATGATTGCTGCATGGGTACGTACTTTGACTCCATTCTTTTAATTTCAACCTCGAGTTCTAATTGTTGTTTCAAATACGCATCCTTACGCGGCCAATCACGTTCGATGGTTTCCAGGTCCTTCTTCATTTTTCGTATTTTTGCATTTACCTGCACGATGTTACCTACCGTAAAGGGCAGCCCGAACAAAAGCTCCGCCGCGATAATAACCGCAATAGAGATTACGACGATGACTTCTTTGCTAATATTTAATTTGAGCATTCTATAATAAATTCTAAAACCGCAACTCCCTGATAATCTTTTTGCTTAGATTCAGTGATGACTGCTTTTTTAAATTGAGTGCTGAAATAAGTGTCTTTTTTGAGCGCTTTGATGAAGCTGTCCAGCGAGACCATTTGATCCTCTTTCCATTGTATCGCGTATCCTTTAAGCGTCAGGGACTTCTTTTTAAAGACGATGCTTTCAAGCCATATATTTTCCGGCAACGACGAAAAGAGAGCTGCGAACATTTTTGACATCTCCGTTTTGGGAACAACAATGTTCTTTAATTCCTTTTTTTCCGCTTCTACCGCAGCTATCTCCTTTTGTATCGCGCTTACTTCCTTAAATTTCCCTTCCCATTGCTTCCAGCGATGTTGATAACCATTGTATGCACCTAAACGTACCGCCGCAAAAAGATTAAGGAGCACGATAATAACAAAGAGCAATGCGGCGCTCATCGCCGCCAACGGAATATATGTGGCAATATTCTGGATGACGGCGCCCTGGGTTTTTTCTTTATGAGGATTCAGATTAATACATATCTTATTCATATATGAAATATGCTATGCAATCAAACCGGCGGTAACGGTAAAACTGTTTTTTACGAGATCGAAATTCCCGTCAGCGGAACTGGTGTCTAATTTTTGCGTATTATTTAAAATAACGGTTTCTATGCTGAGTGATTCCTTGAGCGCATTTCCAAAACCGTCGAGTTGGGCCAGACCGCCGGTCAAATATATTTTTTCAACCCGCTCGCCCTTGTTTACCTCAAAGTAATCAAACGAACTTTTTATCTGACTGCATACATTGACGATACTCCCCTGCACCATTTCCAGGAATTCTTTTGAATCCTTTAAAGAACGAAGCCAGGATTCAACTTCCGCGGGCGGTGAGTTTTTTATATTCGAAAGCACTTGTATAATATCCTTACTGCTGAATATTAAATCACGCGTAAGGCAGGGTATGCCTTTGCGCAAAATAGTTAACGTCGAAGATGCGTAACCGATATCCAGGATTCCTGAATTTATCGTGCTGTGCTCTTCGTATGTTTTTAAAAAAAGATTGATGAGACAGATGCTATCAAGGTTGATCTCGGCGAGTTTTAAATTTTGCTTCTCAAAAACATCGAGGATCTGGTTTATGAAATCTTTCTTGGCAATCGCCAGAAGCAGAGATACCTCTGAAGCGCCTATTTCTTCCAGAATAGAAAAATCAAAATATACGTCATCGGGGGAAAACGGTATATGTTTAGTGAGCTCATAAAGGAGCGCTTCTTTCATCCTTTTCTTGTCCATCTTCAAAAATTGGAAATATCTGACCAGACAGGAAGGGTTTTTAAGGGAAACCTTTACTTTATCGGTCGAAATCTTTTTATCTTTCCATATTTTTTTTAATTGTTCGGCGAGATCGGTGTGCGGTTCGATGAAATAATCGACGGCCTTATTTCCTTTAACGATAAGTCCCTTGAGGGTCTGGTTACCTATATTGATGCCGACGAAATCCTGAGTTTTTTTGCTCAAGAAAAGTTTATCAAAAGGAAGGGTCATTTTCATTTTTTATACCCCGTAAGCCATGATTCACGTTTTATTGCCGCGGATTAGCTGGCTGTCGTTGCCTTTTCCGGCGTACATCAAAGATGTATGCGCACGTAAAACGTCACTATGCGATGCTGACGAAAATATCTTATTATACCCATACTAGTTTGTCAATGCAATAAAGCAGAAAGCGGCGCTGTTGAGAAGAAAAATTAATCAAAAATTCTGGAAAAAGAGTGATTGAAGGCGGGAGTAATGTATTTTTCTTACGCAAAAAAGAAGCCGTCTCGCCAAAGGCGAGACGGCTCTGCAATCATCATGTAAACTACTAACAATTACTAACAGTTCACTTCTGTTAATGCTCCACCCTGCATAATCGTAAAGGTACGGGTTCCCGTAGTCCCGCAGGTTGCTGGTGTAGCAACGAACTGGTAGGTGGTAGCGGTCAACGTAGGCGCAATACTATAGCCTTGTCTGACGGTACCATCTGCATAGTTTAAGTTAAGATACACCGGCCCTGTCGCAGGAGCGGTTAAATCGGTCATTGCTGTAGGATACGCACCGTTGGTATTCGCAGAAGCGAATGTTTCGCATGCTGTAGAAAGCGTCTTTAAAGTTGCCTGAGCGGCTGCTTCGTTCGCGCTTACCCTAGGACGTAAAAGAGCAGGAATAGCAAGCGCTGCTAAAAGAGCGATGATTGCGACCACGATCATGATTTCAACGAGAGTAAAACCTTTCTTCCTCATCATGTTCCCTCCTTTTTCTTTTCTAAGCTACCTGTGTTCTCCTCTTTCCTATCCTCCTTATATAGGAATGAGTAGTTTAATAATATAATAATAATGCTCAAATACAGTATAGCATATTGCTTATGTCCTGTCAACGCTATTTAGCCCTCACATCATTGAGAAATCGGGACTGCCGGGGGTGTGGTTACCGTTTATTTCCCTATATACTGCGTTATCTTTATTATGGGTAGAAACAACGATACGACAATACCGCCTACCACTACCCCTAAAAAAACAATGATTAAAGGCTCGAGAATGCTGCTTAAACCCGACACCATGGCGTCGGTCTGCTCCTCGTAGAATTGTGCGACTTTAGAAAGCATGGCTTCGAGCCGGCCGCTTTTTTCTCCCACCGCAATCATCTTAGTGACCATGGGAGGAAAAATGCTGGTTTTCTCCAGGGGTGCCGAGATAGACTGGCCTTCCTGGATGAACTTTCGGGACTCCATGACCGCGTCTTCCATGATTTTGTTCCCGGAGGTCTTCGCGACAATCTCAAGACACTTGATAACGGGAACGCCGCTGCGTATAAGGGTAGCGAATGTCCGTGCGAATCTGGCAATCGCTATTTTTCTTACCAGATCCCCTATGACCGGCAATTTCATTAAAAATCTGTGGTATCTGCGCGCGCCTTTGGGGGTACTGATATATTTCTTGAAACCAATTGCTCCGATTATTAAAAATACCACTACGACGACTGTATATTTCTTCAAGAATTCAGAGACGCCTATCAATATCAATGTAGGCAGGGGCAGTTTTCCGCCAAGCATATCGAAGATGCCTTTAAACGTAGGGACGATTTTAAACATCATAAAACTGGTTATCCCGATCGCCAGCAGCACAATAATGATAGGGTAATACATTGCTGACATTATTTTTTTCTTTAATGCGCTGCTTTTTTCTAAATATACCGAAACTCTTTCTAGAATTTCGGGCAAGTTTCCCGAAACTTCTGCCGCTTCCACCATGCTGGTATATATTTCCGGAAACACTTTCGGATGTTTGACAAACGCTCCGGATAAAGACGCTCCCTCTTTGATGTCTCTTAGAATAATCGCCAATATATTTTTGAAATACGCGCTTGACACCTGATCGCGTAATATCGAGACTGCCTCTACCGCGGAAATGCCGCTTTCGATGAGCGTCGTAAACTGACGGGAAAAAATTACCAGTTCATCGGTTTTAACCCTTCCTCTGATTTTGCCTTTACCTTTTTTCTGCGACTCGGCAATCGAGAAAATGACATAACCTTCCTTATGAAAGTTCTCGATGAGTTTTTCCTTGGACTCCGCCTCAACGACCCCTTTTAAGATCTTCCCTTCTTTGTCTTTTACGGTATATGAAAATGCAAACATATTATTCTGAGGTTACCCTTAAGACCTCTTCTATAGAGGTTACTCCGTTAATACATTTCGTAAACCCGTCTTCGCGTAATGGCCGGTACCCTCGCGATGTATACGCATATCGAGCAATCTCCTCTTCCGAGCGACGCTCAACTACCATTTGTTTTATTGTATCATCGAACAAAAGGATTTCCAGTATTGCCATTCTTCCCCTATAGCCGGTATCATTGCAGGCAGGACAACCCTTGGGTCTAAAAAATTCTTTTTGGTCTGTTTTTATCTTAAGGTGCGTAAGCACCTCCGGCTCTATCTGATAGGCTTCCCTGCATTTGACGCAAAGCTTTCGCACCAGGCGCTGGGCGATTGCGGCAACCAGGGAAGAAGAAAGAAGAAACGGCTCTACTCCCATGTCGATCAACCGGGTAATGGCGCCGACGGCGGTATTGGTGTGCAGCGTCGAGAGGATAAATTCTCCGGTCAACGACGCCTTAATGGCGATATCCGCGGTTTCGGAATCCCTGATTTCACCGACCATGATGATGTCGGGTGATTGCCGCAATACCGAACGCAGGCCATTGGCGAATGTTAAACCTATTTCGGAAATAACCTGCATTTGCGTAATGCCTTCGAGATGATATTCTATGGGATCTTCGATGGTGACGATATTTTTATCCGGATTATTGACCTGGTTGATTATCGAATATAGCGTTGTAGATTTTCCGCTTCCCGTGGGCCCTGTCACCAGAAGCATTCCGAAAGGCGCTTTAATCGCTTCCTCGAAAAGTTTCAAGGGCTCCGGGGAGAAACCTAAATTTTTTAATCCCAGCGCCAGGCTCT
>JAQUOR010000016.1 GCA_028717025.1 Candidatus Omnitrophota bacterium
AAGGTAATTGATCTCTGCGGACGCAGGAAAATCTTTTTTTATCAGTTCCTTGGCTTTATCGAACGGATGATTATCAAAAAAAAGAGTCTTAAAGGCTTTTTTTAATGTGGTAATGGTCTCATTCGAAAAGCCCGCTCTGCGTAAGCCTACCAGGTTAAGCCCATGCACCACTGCAGGATGTCCATCGGACATCGAATAGGGTGGAATATCCTGCACTACTTTGGAACAGCCGCCGATGATGGCGTGGCTGCCGATGCGGCAAAATTGATGCACAGCCACCAGGCCGCCAATGACTACTTTATTTTCTATATCGACGTACCCGGCAAGGGTGGCACAATTGGCAAAAACATTATCATTACCGACCCGGCAATCATGAGCTATATGAGAATACACCATGAATAAGTTACTATTACCGACAATAGTTTTTGAATTTTCTTCGGTTCCCGGATGCATAGTCACAAACTCACGGATCTGGTTGTTATCGCCGACAAAAAGATAGCTTTTATCGCCTTTGTATTTTAAATCCTGGGGAGTGTTGCCGAGGACCGCGTAGGAATAAATATGGCAGTTCTTCCCTATTTCGGTAAACCCAAGCACCTGGGCAAAAGAATCGATGATACAACCGGAGCCTATTTTTACGTTATCCCCTATAACCGCATAGGGAGCGACAGTCACGTTCTCTCCCAAAACGGCCTTAGGGCTCACCATTGCTTTTGGATCGATTTTAGTAGCCATAGTAGTGATTTATTATATCAAAAAATATAGGGCAGGCAACGTTTTTGTCATAGCACAACCAAAAACAATACTTCGAAAGATGCATAACCTGTTTTGCGGGTGACGTGGCGGCGTGGTCCTCCAGAGGAGGCTTCGCACTGGTTTGGTGACAGGATACTATGGTATCCGGTAAATTAAGAAGTAACGAGGGCAAACATCAATTCCGCTTCGGTAACTAGTTTATTGTCGACAAAAGTTTTTGCGTACACAACGCCGGTTTTACTTTTAATCTTCCCGGCAACAACTTCGATACGCAACTGGTCTCCCGGTACCACGTTATTTCTGAATTTAACTTCGTTGGCGGCCATAAAAAATGCCATTTTCCCCAGATGTTCTTCGCACGCAAGCATCATTACCCCTCCTACCTGCGCCATCGCTTCGATGATAAGCACTCCGGGCATGACCGGCCGTCCCGGAAAGTGCCCCTGGAAAAAGTGTTCATTCATGCTGACGTTCTTTATGCCCACTGCGCGCTTGCCTTTATCGAGTTCAATGATCTTATCAACCAGCAGGAACGGATAACGGTGCGGCAAAATCTTAAGTATCTCTTCGGCGCTTACCTCATTGCCTCCCACGACATACGAGGTACCGGACATAACGCCGCTGGTGGTCAATCTTTCTTTATACCGGCGCAACTTCTGGAGCAGTTTCACATTAAGCGAATGACCGCTTCGTATGGCGATAACATAACCCTTAAAAGGTCCGGCGGCATATAAATCGCCGATCAGATCAAGTACTTTGTGCTTGACGAATTCATCGGGAAGTCTTAATTTATTCTTTAAAATTCCCTCTTTTGAAACAACCAGCGTATTTTCATAGTTTGCGCCTTTGCCCAGCCCCATATCAAGAAGTGACTGGACTTCCTGCTCAAGGCAAAAGGTCCTGGCTTGGTAAAAATTTTCATCCGGACTTAAATCTCCGTCAAGAGACAAATCGATAAAACCTGCGCCGATTAAAGGATTGTTATATTTTAACGCATAAGAAATACGCAGTTTGGGATAGGGGAAAATCGCAATGCTCGAGTTACCTTCTTCTAAGAACATCGGTTCCCGTATCACCAGATATTGTCTGGGCGCTTCCTGCTCGACGATACCGGCTTCCCGTAATTTATCGAGAAATATTTTCGAACTGCCGTCAAGCCCGGGAACTTCTTCTCCCCAGATATTTACCTGTAAATTATCTATCTTTAAGAGATGCAGCGCCGCCATAAGATGCTCTATGGTGTGTATATACACGCCGTTACAACCGATGGAAGTGCGCCGCGGGAACTTTTCCGGATCAAGTACGGAATAAAAATCAGCTTTTATCGCGGGTGAAGAGGGAATGTCTTTTCTTGTAAAGACTATGCCGGTATTCGCGGAAGCAGGGAGGATCTCCATCTTGGAGCTTTGCCCTGTATGCAACCCCGCACCTTCGAACGATGCTTTTCCTTTGATCGTGCGCTGTTTATCCATTTTTATTTTTTCCTTATTTAGATTTTTTAAGTGCGCCTTCCAACTGCGCTATCTTCTCTTCCAGTTCTTTTATCCGCTTATAGAGCTCGGGAAGCTTTTGTACACAGGCATACACTTTCATTGCCTGGTCATGCGGCCGCGCCGGATAACCCGAAACAAAAGTATTGGCCGGTACCGACTTTGTCACGCCTCCCTGCGCTCCCACTACTGCACCGTCGCCAATATGGATATGACCGACCAGGCCGGCCTGTCCGGCAAGAGTAACGTTTTTGCCTAATATCGTGCTTCCCGAAACGCCTGCCTGCGCTACGATAATACAGTTTTCTCCTACCACTACGTTGTGCGCGATCTGAACAAGATTATCTATCTTTGTTCCTTTACCGATAATCGTTTTATCAAAACGGGCACGGTCAATAGTGACATTGGCGCCCAACTCAACATCGTCTTCTATCACCACGGTGCCTATTTGCGGGATCTTTTCCTGTACCCCTTTCACCAGCGCAAAGCCGAAACCGTCGCTTCCAATAACTGCACCCGAATGGATGATTACCCTATCGCCGATTTCGATCTTTTCACGGATGGAAACGTGCGGATATATCAGGCATTTTTTGCCAAGCGTAGCGTTACGGCCGATATAACAACCGCCGTAAATAACCGTACCGTCTCCTATAGATACGCCGTTTTCAATGATTGCGAACGGCCCTACGGCGACATTCTTTCCAAGTTTGGCTTTTGAGGAGACAAGCGCGTGTTCGCTTATACCCTTGGGGTGATTGGCATCCTCCGGCGCAAATATGCCCACTACCTGTGCGAATGCCAGGGAAGGATTTTCCGCGCGTACCAGAGGTTTTGAGGAATCAGTAACTTCTCTATGGGTAATCACTGCTGACGCGTGAGTCGTACGCAGCAGAGGCGCATATTTAGGATTAGCTAAAAACGTAATATCGCCTTCCTGCGCCTCTTTTATGCCGCAAATGCCGGTGATTACCGTATCGGGGTCGCCTATAAGCTCACCGTTGACGAGCGTGCTGATTTCCTTTAGAGTAAGCTTCATTACACGTGATTATTTCCAAAGCTTTCTGAACATCGTCTCGCAGTACCCAAGACACACACGATACGATTACTTTTTGTAATTATCGTTCACCAATTTCATTATATCGGAGGTAACGTCCATATTTTTATCCGCCGCATAATGAATAATGTTACCGTTAAGGATCAAATCATAATTATTTTTCTTAGCGTAGTCTTTCACGACATTTTCAATGTCCTGGACGATTTCCTTCATTTTCTCGTCCCGCTCTTTCTTTAAATCAATGTACGATTGCCGTCTCACATTTTCAAATTCTCTGGCGGCGGTCATTATTTTATCTTTTTCTTTCTCTTTGTCCTTGTCTTTAAGCATACTAGCCTTGCTCTGCATCTTATCGATTTCGTCCGCTTTCGCTTTAAGCTCCTTCTCCTTGATGTCTTTTTTACCTTCAAGCGCCTTATCGTACTCTTTTGTTTTTTCGTACACATCGTATACTTTTAAGAAATCAACATAACCGATCTTCATGTCCTTTGCGAAAGAAGCAACAGTAAACACATTCACTAAACCGAACATCAGCAATCCGACTAGTACCTTTCTCATGATTTTCTCCTCCTTTGATGATCCCCGTTTTGTCACTGTTGACCGTTTTCGTATTTCCCTGTCGCGGCGGGTGCGCTGCACTTTATGCGATCCGGAAAATTACGAAAAAAACATATCGAGTGCAAAACGGGGGAAATTATCCCAAAACACTCGTTAGAATGTCTCACCTAAAATTTTTGATGTGTATTATGGTTTGACGGGCCGCTCCGCTAAGAGTATGCGGACCTGCGACCGTCGCTCCTAAAATGACCTGCTTACGTTAAAATGGAATTTTCCTTTTTTGGTTTCTTTACCTGCCTCAAGATCAAGGGGCCATCCATAATCAACGCTTACCGGTCCAACGGGGGTTTTTACCCGCAACCCCAGACCTACGCTCGACATCAATTCGGTGCTAAACATATCTTCGCTGCGCGCCCAGACATTACCTGTATCGAAAAACGCGGCAACTTTCAAGAAATCCACCAGCGGATACGTATATTCTATGTTTGCCACAAACATCGCTTCGCCTCCAAGGGGATCGTCGGTCTTTGAGTCAACCGGGCCGACTTTTCGCTCGCTATAGCCCCTTATGGTATTGGCGCCGCCGGCAAAGAACCGTTCATAAATAGGTATCTTGTTGGTGTCGGAGAATGTATCCGCATAGCCTGCGCGTAACCGTAATTCCGTTACCGATTTATTGATCATGGGGACATATACGCTGAAACGGGTTGAAAATTTATAAAAATCCCTGTTCCCGCCAAAAGGACCGCCGGTTAGCTGGAAACTGTTCGGGAAATAAATACCGCTTAAAGTATTAAAAACATTATCGCGCGTATCGAACGTAAGTCCGAATTCTCCGCTGCCTAACGTAGTTTTACCTTCTTCGTCTTTAAGGTCCTGCGTTGCTTCGTTATCGATGTCCCTGATGCTGACTATATCGAGCCGGTAAGCAGCCTGGGCCTGGACATAGTCGTTAAATCTGCGCCCTATGCGCAAATCGCCTCCGACAATGTCTTCCTCGTAGCCGTATCCAACACCGGTATCACGCTTGTGCCCTTTCTTGTACGCGTCAAAACCAAAAAAATACGGCGTATCATAAATATAGGGATTCGTAAAACTAAGCTGATAAAAATCGGTTAAGCTTCCAAGGCTTGCGTACAAGCTTAAATCCTGCCCTGCACCGGTAAAGGTCTCGAAATTCTTATAATCAAAATTACGCTGGCGCAATTCGATAAATCCCATGAATTCGTTGATCGAGCTGTAGCCTCCGCCGAAGCTTATATACCCGGTCTTGGCTTCCTTCACTTCGACGATCATATCGACCAGGTCCGGTTTTGAGCCCGGATCGGTACCAAAGCGTATCTCGTCAAAGTAACCTAAGTTTTCCAGCCGCTCTTTGCTCTTCTTGACTTTTTTACCGTCAAATTTATCCTCAGGGTAAATGCGCAGCTCCCTTCTGATAACTTTATCTTTTGTTTTCACGTTGCCTTTGATATCGATACGCTCAACGTAGGCAATCTGGTTTTCGATAATTGTATAAGTAACATCGACCTTCTGCGTTTCGGGATTCAAATAACTTATGGGGTCTATCTGGGAGAAAATATAGCCTTTGTTCATGTACACTTCTCTGATATTGGAAGAATCCTCGTACACAACCTGATCGCTGAAGATACTTCCTTCTTTAAGTTTCATGGCTTTCGTAATCTCATCGAGCGTAAGGTCCTTGTAACCCTCGATGATAATTTTACCTATATAATAACGCTTACCTTCCTCTATGGTGATGACGATAACCGCTCCTTTTTCTTCGAAGCCCGTTTCGGAAGTCACTTTTACGTCGCTAAAACCCTGGGACTTATAAAAATCTTCGATTCGCTTGATATCATCGCTGAAAACATCTTCTTTAAACGAACCCCAGTTGAACAACCAGTTCCTGCGGGTCTTAATCAGCTTCATGATCCTGCCGGTGCGAATCGTTTTATTTCCCTTAAGCGTCACCGACTTTACTTTAACGACCATTTTTTCATCGACAGTAAACGTCACTTCCGCTTCATTTTTCTCCTGGTCGACTTTCAAATCATGGCTCACTGTTGCCTGCGAAAACCCTTTTTTGTTGTACAAGTCTTTTACTTTGCTGGTGGCTTCCTGCAGTTTATAATCATCCACAAACGAACCTTGTTTCAATTCAAGGGCTTCTTCGATTTTTTTCGTTCGTATGAAGTGGGCACCGGTAACGGTGATTTTCTTTAAGACCGGCTTCTCTTTCATCTTAAACGTTACCACGACTCCTTCGGCGGTTTCATCTTTTTCCGCTTCGACCGTATCAAAAAAACCGGTTGCGTAAAGGTTTTTTATGTCTTCGTTAACCACGTCGGCACTATAAGCCTGGCCGGCGCGTATTTTTATTTTTGAGACTACGGTAGCGTCACTGACGATTTTATTGCCTTTGACGGCGATGCGGGCAACTGCGTTGGCGCCGGCGACGGGAACAATTTGGGTGTTTTCATCCGTCGTAGATACCGTGGAAGTTTCGACAGCAGGCGTAACGGCGGTATCGTCCTGCGCGTACGAAAAAAACATGCATGAGAAAAATGCACCGAAGAAGAAGACAAAAAATCTTTTATACATAGTGCGTATTATAAATCTTTTAACCATCAAAGTCAATCCTCCTTAATGAGTCCCGCGTTTTAGAGCGGGACGAATTACTTCCGAGGCGCTTCGGTTTAAATTATTTTCTTGGTAATTTAAACCGACATGAAGGCGCCCGGAAGTTGACTGCCTTCTCTAATTAACCCTTAAATATCCGACGGTCACGGCGGAAAAATTCATCCCGCAATATTTCTTCGCTTGACATTATATTTCGATTGTCGGGTCGTGACAAGGGATGATCGCGCGGATTGGACATGAAAACGTTTTACTCGTTTTCCCTTACCATTCCTTTCGCAAGATTGACAAACTTCATGTATTCTTTTATAAATCCCAGGTGCACGCTTCCCGTAGGGCCGTTTCGCTGCTTGGCAATGATCGCTTCAGCGGTGCCTTTATTATCCGGCGTGGCATTGTAGTACTCTTCGCGCAAGAGAAGCACCACGACGTCTGCGTCCTGTTCGATTGCCCCTGATTCGCGCAAATCGGAAAGCTGTGGCCGGTGGTCCTGGCGCGATTCGACCGCGCGTGAAAGCTGGCTCACCCCGATCAACGGAACGCGCAATTCTTTTGCCAGCGATTTTAACGCCCGGGAAATTTCAGAAATTTCCTGCTGGCGGCTCTCGCTCTGCTGCATTCCCCGCATCATCTGCAAATAGTCGACCACGATAAGCTGAATGTCGTGATGCGCTTTAAGGCGGCGCGCTTTTGCGCGTAATTCAAAAATACTGATGGCCGCAGTATCGTCGATGTAAATAGGCGCTTCCGAAAGCTTGCCTGCCGCAGACGTTAATAGGGGCCATTCACTCGGCGCAAGAAGGCCCGTGCGCAATTTCTGGATGTCGACCTTTGCCTGGGAGCACAGAAAACGCTGCATGAGCTGTTCTTTGGACATTTCTATACTGAAGATAGCAACGGGGATTTTTTCCTCGACCGCGACGTACTCGGCAATCGAAGTCGCCAGAGCGCTCTTACCCATCGAAGGCCTGCCGGCAAGGATGATCAAATCGCCCTTTTGCAAACCTGCGGTCTTTATGTCAAAATCCATATAGCCCGTGGGTACGCCCGTGATGTGGGATTTTTTATGGTAGAGGGATTCGATGAGTTCTATCCCGTCCTTGATGATGTCGCGTATGTGGATGTAACCGCCTTCGACGCGTTTGTCGCTTATTTCGAAAATAAGCTTTTCCGCCTTATCGAGGATCGCGCTGACGTCTTCGTCTTCTTTGTACACGGAAGAAATAATCTGCGTTGCGCTCGCGATCAGGGAACGGAGCACGCTTTTTTCTTTTATGATGCGCGCATACTGCACGGCATTGGCGCTTGAAGGAACAAAATCAACCAAAGTCGTAAGATACGCGGTGCCACCGATGCGTTCAAGCATTTTTTTCTTGTTTAAATCTTCGGAGACGGTAAGGAGGTCGGCCTTTTTGCGTGTGTCAAAAAGGGAAAGAATGGTGGAAAAAACTATTTTATGTTCTTCTCTATAGAAATCTTCCTGACCGATGACTTCCAAAATTTCGGGGATGATCTCGGCATCAAGCAGCATTGACCCTAAGGTTGCCATCTCGGCCTCGATGTTCTGGGGCGGGAGTTTATCTAAGTACTGGGAAGTACTTGCTACATTCATTTCTTTACTATCCACACGCGAAGCTTCGCCTGCACTTCTGGATGTAAATTGACCTTGATGCTATAGACACCGAGCTTCTTTATCGGTTCCTCGATGAGGCACAGCCCCTTTTCAAGCGTAATGCCTTCATCTTTAAGCGCCTTTAAGATCTGGGGCTCTCCGATGGAACCAAAGATTTCTTCGTCATCCTTTACTTTTGCGGTAATGGTCAAGGACGATAATTTTTCTAATTTGTCCTTCAGTTCCTCAAAAACCTTCTTTTCTTTTTCTTCCAATTTTACTTTGTCTTTCTTTATTTCTTCCAGCCGCCGATAATTTTCCTTCGTTGCGGCCATGGCAAACCCTTTAGGAATAAGAAAGTTGCGCGCAAAGCCGTCTTTTACTTCGACAACGCTGCCTTCTTCATTGAATTTTCCGACCTTCCTGATAATAAGTACTTTCACTGTAACATCCTCCTTAATGAGTCCCGTGCAAACGGGACGAATTAACTAGCGTAACCTGACGCAAGGGATAAATACCCGAATTGAATCCGGGAAAAGTTGCATTATAAAATAACTTTCTATCTCGGCTGATACGGGAGCAAGCTTAAAAACCGTGCCTTTTTTATTTCCCTGGCTACTGCGCGCTGATGTTTTGCGCAGTTGCCGCTGATACGCCGCGATGTAATTTTTCCCTTTGAAGAAACATAGCGCGAAAGAAGATCGATGTTCTTGTAATCGATTTCCGCCGCCAGCTCTTTTTTACAGAATACGCAGCTCTTCTTAAACCTTAATAAATTCGCTTTTGACCTTGGTTTTCGTTCTCCTCTGTCTCTGTCCCTGTCTCTGTCATCAAATGCCATCGTCTCTCCTTGCGCTTTGCACACACCGGCCGATCCAACGCACACGCGTACTCCGGAACATTCTATCGGCACTATATGCTATTTGGCCGGGTGTTTAGTTAAATTTTTATATCCTGTATCTATTGGACCGCGTCGCCTGATTCCTGAATCTGGCTTTCGCTCCCTTCGGCGGATTCCGTAACTTCTTTCGGCTCTTCGCCCAAATCGATTTCACGCGCTTCTTCTTTAACGACTCTGGGCATGAACTGGACGCGGATAGCGCGCACTTCTATGGAAGTCCTGTTTTTGCCTTCGTTATCCTTCCATGAACGTGACTGCAATCTGCCTTCAACAAAAACCGCTCTTCCCTTCTGCAAATATTGGTTACATACTTCTGCCATCTGGCCCCAGGTAACCACGTTTATAAAACAGGTATCCTGCTGCAGCTGGCCGCTTTTATCTTTAAAAGGGCTATTGGCCGCAATGCGCAAGGTGGAAACTGCCGTTCCTTGCGGTGTATAGCGCAACTCCGGGTCTTTCGTCAAATTTCCAATCAACAATACTCGGTTTAAGTTAACCATGAAACCTCCTTAATTCTTACGATGTAAGTCGTAAGAATTAACTTCCGAGGTGCTCCAGTTTAAATTCTTTTCCTTAAGAATTTAAATTGGTATGCCGGCACCCGGAAGCCTACGCTTTTTCTTCGATCTCTTCGTCTTTCCTCAAGATAAGATGCCTCAATAACCTCTCTTCCAGGCGCATTATTTCTTTCAGCTCTCCCAGTTTATCGGTATCAAGGATAAAGTCAACGAGCCAGTAGCATCCCCTATCATATTTCTTTTTTCCGGCAGCTGAGCTTTGCAAGAGAAAACAAAAGTTTCTCTCTTTTAGCCAGACCCGCGCGCTTTCAACCTTTCCCTGCAAGGCCTCTATCTTTTTCGTAATTTTGCCAAAGATTTCTTCCTGCTCCTGTTCACTGATGTCGGACCTCACTATTACCATACTTTCATACTTTCTGTCCATGCTATTCTCCTTACGCTCGTTGTGCGCACACCGACGTAATTTCGCCAGAGGGCGAATGCTGGCGTAATTCCTTGTCCAGAGGGGCAATACCCGCACAATTCCGCTAAGCGCGGGGTATTCTAAACGCCAGGTACGTTTTTAAACGTCGGGTGTCTTTACGTTATTATACTTATTCATTACATATTTACTGCCGTGCACTACCCAATCGATACACGCAGTAGCTGCTTTCTCTATTACCACGCTAAGTTCGCGTTTTTCGTCGCTTAAAAAATCAGAAAGAACATACTCGGCCAAATCTGTGCCCTGTGCACCGTCAATGCCGATGCGCAAGCGGTTTATTCTCTGGCTTCCCAGGAATTCGATGACGGAAGCCATGCCTTTGTGTCCGCCGCTGGAACCCGATTCGCGAAAACGCATCGCACCCAGCGCAAGGCTGGTATCATCGTAGACCACCAGGACATCTTCGCAAGAGGCGTGGTATTGCGCGCAGGCTCTTTTGAGCGCGATACCGGAATTATTCATGAACGTTGAAGGCTTGACTAGAAATACTTCGCCCTCATCAAACAGCAGCCGCGCAGTGTGCGCCCTTAAGAGAAAACGCCGCTTAAATATCGATTTCCTGTCTTTTGCCAGTCTATCAAGAACAATAAACCCTGCGTTGTGACGATTGTGTGCGTATTGTGCGCCAGGGTTTCCTAAACCGCAAATAATTTTCACTTTTCGCCTGCTCTGCTCTATCGCTTAAGGCCAAAGACTACTTTTCTATTTTCCCTTATCCGGTCCCTTTTCTTTGCCTTTCTCGGGAGCTTTTTCTTTTCCTTTTTCCGGGGCAGCCTTTTCTTTTCCGCCTTCTTCTTTTGCTTCCTCGCCTTCTTCGCCCTCTTCGCCTTCTTTCTTCTCTTTGATGACTTCAGGGCCCGTAGGCGCTGCTTCGGCAGCGGCAGGAACGATTTCCTCTTCTTCGGCCTTCTCGACCACGGTAACAACCGTAGCATCAAGATGCGTTACGATTTTTATCTTATCAGGAGCTTTTACTTCTTTTACGTGGATAGAATCGCCTATACCTAACTCGGTCACGTCGACTTCGATTTTTTCCGGGATATCCAGAGGTAAACCTTCGACTTCCAGCTCCCATAAGACCTGCTGGACAATTCCTTCCTCTTTAACACCTTTAGCTTCGCCTTTAAGGGCGAGGGGCACGTTGACCTTGATCTTCTCGGTCAACAAAACCCGCATGAAATCCATATGAATGACCTCTTCGCTTAAAGGATGATATTGGATATCCTTAATAAGCACCGAAATGGTTTCTTTTTTTTCTTTGCCGACAGCTTCCATATCGATTATGGCGCTGCGAGAGAAATGAACGTTCTTCAGGATTTTAAGGCTCGGGACGGGAATGGTGACGGTAATGTTTTCTCCCTTGCCGTACACGATAGCCGGGACTTCTCCGGCCCGTCTTTCTTTCTTGGCCCGCTCTTTTCCTACTTTCTCTCTGATGTTTGATTGAATTTTAATTCTCTCCATGACATCCTACCTTCTTATTGAATCGAAAAGCACGCTTATCGATTGTTCAAAATGTATTCGCTTTATCGCATCCGCGAAAAGACCGCCTACTGAGACCACTTTTATTTTTTTGCTCATTTTTCCTTCCGGCAACGGTATGGAATCGCTGATTGCCAGAAAATCAATGTGCGATTTCTCCAGTTTCTCTACTGCGCTGTTCGATAATACACCATGTGTTATTGCGGCGCAGATCTTTTTCGCTCCGGCTTCCCTGAGCGCTTTGGCGGCTTCTACCAGAGAAGAACCCGTCGCGATAATATCATCAACGAGGAGGACGTCTTTGCCCTTAATCTCGCCTAAAATATGCATTACCTCCGTAGCCTCGGGAGTATTTCTGCGTTTATCAACGATAGCCAGGTCCGCGTTGAATTTCTTCGCGTATGCCCTGGCCATCTTTATTCCGCCTACGTCAGGAGAAACGATAACCAGGTTCTTCATCTGCATTTCCGTAAAGTATTCTAAAAAAACATCTACTGCGTACAAATGGTCAAGGGGTATATCGAAAAACCCCTGCACCTGTCCTGCGTGCAAATCAAGCGTGAGCACGCGGTTTGCTCCTGCTACCGTCAACAGGTTGGCGACAAGCTTTGCGGTAATAGGAACGCGCGGCTGGTCTTTTCTGTCCTGACGCGCATAACCGAAATACGGAATGACTGCGGTTATGCGTGCGGCCGAGGCCCTGCGCAACGCATCCAGGATAATAAGCAGCTCCATCAGATTTTCATTGACCGGCGGGCAGGTCGATTGAATTATAAAAACGTCTTTTCCCCTGACATTCTCTTCGATTTTGACCTGTATCTCGCCGTCGCTGAACTTCGAAGAAAGGATCCCTGCCTGTTTAACTTTAAGGCTCTTAGAAATACTTTGCGCCAGTTTCGGATTAGAATTACCGCTGAAAACGACTAATTTATCCATAGTAGTAAGGTTGTTAAATTCGCCCTGTTCGTTCATATGTCTAACGAACTAATTTTTTTTCCTTAAAACCTTCGCGGGGACGCCGACGACAACCGTTTTTGACTTGACGTTCTTTGTTACGACGCTCCCTGCGCCCGTAACCGCGCCTTTGCCTATCCTGACCGGCGCGACTAAAACGCTATCGGAACCGATAAAAGCGCCTTTCTCGATAACAGTTGTATTTTTATGTTTTCCGTCGTAGTTGGCAATGACCGTTCCCGCGCCAATATTGACATTATCCTGCACTCTCGCATCACCTGTGTAGCTGAAGTGCTTGATTTTTACGTTTTTCCCGACCTTAGAGCGACATATTTCTACGAAATTACCAAGGCTGGTATTATCAGAAATATTTGTCCCTTCGCGTACGTGGATGAAAGGACCCAGGAAACAATTGCTGCCAATTATAACATTTCTTTCTATAAAGGTAAAGGGATAAATTAACGTATTTTTTCCTATCTTGACCCCTTGGGCGATAAAGGTAGACTTAGGGTCCAAAATCCGCACCCCCTTCTCCATAAGGGCCAAACAAGCGCGTTTTTGCAGAATACTTTCGGCGCAGGCCAGATCGAGGTGGTTATTGATACCTAAGATTTCATCGCTGTTTTCCAGAAGACAGGAATTGATTTTATATCCGCCGCCATACAGGACTTCGATAATATCGGTTAAAAAATATTCTTTTTTGCGCTCATTAAGCGTTATCTTCTCAAGGTATTTCGCCAGCGTCTCGCTGTCAAAGGCATAGATGCCGCTGTTGACTTCGGTGAATTTTAACTGCTCGCCATAGCTTAGGTCCCCTTTTTCACGGATTGCCTTGATTGCGCCTTCATCATCACGGATGATTCTTCCTAATTCGTTCTTGGTCTCAAGGTGGGCGCTTAAGATAGAGCAGACATCTTTGCTTTTTATGTATGACGCAAGAAATGAAACAAGCGTCTGTCTCGTTATCAAGGGAGCGTCTCCGCAGAGGACCAGGACATTCTGGCACCCGGCTGCGCTCAATCCGCATTTAACGGCGTCGGCGGTCCCCAAGAGTTGTTTCTGATACACGAATTTTATTTTGCTGCGCTCAAATGCCAGCTCGCCGCTCTTTAAATATTTTTCTATCTCTTTCTTGACGACGTTTCCCTTGTATCCCAGAACAACAACGATTTCTTTTATATACTTCCTGGTAAGGCTTACCTCGCGCAATACGTGGTAAATAAGGCTTCTGCCCCTTAAGGTGTGAAGCACCTTAGGCAGCGGTGACTTCATCCTTACGCCTTTTCCTGCGGCTAAAATTATTGCGGTAAAATCGGTCATAACAGGATTAATTGTTTTCTCGTAATTTGCGCCGTGCAAGTTTTTGACGCTTCGATAATACGGCATCAGCCATTTCGTTCATGAGCCTGATGCCTTCGAGCTTCTTCTGGGCAGAGATTTTAATTCCTCGCAGAATTTTCTCGTTCTTCGTTTCCCAGCCAAACCTCATCGCATTTTCCTTATTAACTGAAGGTCATTGATGTCCTGAATATCCTTTTCCCTGCCGGAATGTTTTTTCATAACGATAAAATCATCCGGCGAGATAACGTTCAGCGTTGTGCTGTGCAGTCTCACCCGCAGAGCCTTCTTAAATGCTTTGCTAAATTCTATCGGAGAATCTATAACGATATCGACTTCTTCGTAACTGGTATCATCTTTATAAAAATTGAATGCCTTCATATTCTTGTTCTGTATCCAATCCTCGCGTATTTTCTTAACTGCCACATCCATAGGGTTAACCGGCTGTTTTACGTGATATCCTGATTTTTTTAAAATATTTACTATTTTACGCAAATTAATGTCGCTCAGCTCGACTAAAATATCCATATCGAGCGTAGTTCTATTACCGCCAAGAAGATTAAATGCCATCCCGCCGACAATAAAATATTTAACTTTCTGCTTTTGGAACGCCTTTAATACTTCTTCATACAAGATCATAACTCAAGAACACCCTCACCTATCGGCACAGCAACGGTAAATAATAAACAAACTCTAACGATTTCAGCGGTTTTAAAGCAACGTTATTATAGTACGATTACCTGAAATATCAAGAATATTTTCCCCCTTCTCCCTATCCGCTTTCTCTATCTACCATCTACCATCTGCTATCTGTCATCTGCAATCTTCCCCGCTGGCAACCTTATATTCCCAATACCCAATACTCTATACCCAATACTCAATACCCAATACTCTATACTCAATACCCAATACTCTATACTCAATACCCAATACTCTATACTCAATACCCAATACTCTATACCCAATACCCAATACTCTATACCCAATACGCTATACCCAATACTCCACAAAAATCGTAATTTATCAGAAAAGATGTAAGGAAGGTGTCTAATTATCTGAGTGGCTTTGGGGCTCGCCTGAACTTTCGTTGCTGCGCCGTAACGGGATCAAGGCAACGCTTATCATGTTAACTAAGGATTTTACAAGTTGAATGTCCCTGTCTGAAAACTGCATGTCCTTGCGGGTAATGTTTAAGTTTATAACGCCGTAAACGCTGCGGGCGTCTGCTTTATTAAAGGGCACAATTAGGGAAGAATTTATATACCGCCTTTTCATTTTGTCGGAAAGATGATTTTTCCCCTCATCTTTAGGCAAAATTATCGATTCTGCGGTAGCGGCGGCCATGCCGGCAATTCCTTCGCCCATTTCTATCTCGGTATTATTTATTACGC
>JAQUOR010000017.1 GCA_028717025.1 Candidatus Omnitrophota bacterium
TCTTTAAAAGAAAGTTAAAAGTATATGAAGTCCCGATATCGTATAACGGAAGAGATTATGACGAAGGTAAGAAAATAACCTGGAAAGATTTTTTTAGATCGGTGTATTGGCTTTTGAAGTGCAGATTTGAAAGCTATGATATCGGAGCCGACACGCTTTACGCGATGAGATTGATGAAACACAACAACGCATGGGCATTCAAACAGATAAAGCCGTATCTGGGCAATGCTATTTTAGAAGTAGGAGCGGGAATAGGTAATATTTCAAAATTTCTTACACCGCTTAAGAAGAACGTAACCTTAATAGATGTCAATGCCGATTACCTGGAGTATTTGCGTTACCGGTTTATCGGCAACCCCAAGGTTAAAGTTTTGTGCCACGATATTGCTTCACGCGATCTCTTAGCTCTTACACCGCTTAAGATCGACACCATTATCTGCATGAATGTATTGGAACATATCGAAGACGACAATCTCGTTTTAGAAAACTTTTATAACATATTGGAGCACAATGGGTACTGTATTATTATGGTGCCGGCGCTTAAGGCTTTGTATGCCCCGCTAGATGAGAAACTGGGTCATTTTCGCAGGTACGATAAAAAAGATCTGCTGCCAAAACTACACGCAAATCATTTTGTGGTCGAAAAAATTTATTATTATAATCTTTTTTCAAGCCTTGGATGGTTTGTCAGCGGTTGTCTCCTGCGGCAAAAAAAGGTTACGGCATCCAAGGTCACTATTTTAGATAAATTCATACCTTTATTTGAAGCAATAGAAAGCAAAATCACTGTTCCTTTTGGCTTGTCGCTTGTTGCTGTGTGTAAAAAAACATAATATTTCAAAAAACCGGTTTATCCCGAAAGCAGCATTCGTGTGCATGCGGTGTATTCTGCGCACGATGCTACAGGACCTATCATAAAAATAAATAGGGCAGTTAGGGCCGTTTAAGAGCAGTTCGGTGTATAATGAAAAAAATTATATTTCTCCATCAAAGCTGGACCGGCTTCGAAAAAAGAGACTGGAAAATACTTAAGAACAATTTTTGCGCACAAGACCTGCGTCTTTACACGGATACTTTGTTAAAAATACCCCAGGGGATACGCGCAATAAAAAAAGCCGATGCCGTATTCTGCTGGTTTGCTTCGCGATTGTCATTGATACCTCTGGTGTTTGCAAAAATTTTCAAAAAGAAAATAATTCTGGTTGTCGGCGGATGGGATTGTGCGAACGTTCCGGAAATTAACTACGGAGCCTTACGCAGGGGTATTAAATTTTTTCCTACGAAGGTAATTACAGAATATATCATATCGTTGGCAGACAGAATCATTGCGGTTTCCGGATACAACAAGAAAGAAATCATTGAAAATTGCAAGATTTCTTCCGACAGAATTCATCTGATATATCATGGTATACCTTTCTGCCCTTGTGAGAAAAACTACAAAAAAGAAAATAGTGTATTGACCGTAGGCAACATAACAGAAAATAATTTAAAAAGAAAGGGTCTGGCAACGTTTATCAAGGCTGCGACGATGCTTCCGGAAACAAAATTTTTCATGGTAGGAAAAGTCGATGCGCGCGTGGAAAAATATTTGCAGGATTCTGTGCCCAAAAACGTGATTATAACCGGTTTTGTGGACGATGAAGCATTATGTCAATTCTATTCCAAGGCAAAAGTGTATGTTCAGGTATCATACCATGAACAGTTCGGATGCGCGCTTGCCGAAGCCATGGCGCATGGATGCGTGCCCGTGGTAACCGATACGTCAGCGCTCCCTGAAGTAGTGGGCGAGGCCGGTTACTATGTACCATATGGTGATGCAGAAAAGACCGCGGCTGCTATTGCGACGGCTTTGACCGATGGGCAGAAGGGCGCAATGGCACAAGAAAGAATCACGAAATTGTTCCCATTTGACAAAAGAGAGAAAGCATTAGTCGAGCTAATCGAACATACCTGATTATGAAGCGTCATGAATGATCTCATGAGGAATAACGATTCCGGCAGCACTCGCAATCAGCCCCTTGTCTCGGTTATTATGCCCGTGCGCAACGAAAAAGGATTTATCGCACGCAGCATTGGTGCGGTCCTGCAGCAGGATTATCCAAAAGAAAAAATGGAAGTTATTATCGTCGACGGAATGTCGGACGATGGAACGAGAGACCTTGTGCAGAAGATAATCGGTGGCAGCGTGTCTTCTGCGCTTCGCATGGTTCTTTTAGATAATCCTTCCCGCATTGTACCTGCGGCACTTAATATCGGACTGATCCATGCGCAAGGAGAAGTCATTATTCGCGTCGATGGACACTGCGAAATACCGGTTACCTACGTACGCCAGTGCGTCGATTTATTAGAAAGCACCAAAGCAGATTGCGTAGGAGGGCTTCAGTATGCAGTCAGCAACGATATAATGGGTAGTGCCATTGCTTTAGCGACAAGCTCACCGTTTGGGGTGGGAAACGCTTATTTCCGCTATGCAACAAAACCGGGATGGATGGATACGGTATATTTAGGTGCTTACCGGCGGACAGTTTTTACGCGTATAGGAAAGTTTGACGAAGAGCTCATTCGTAATCAGGATGATGAGTTCAATTTCAGGCTTATCCAGGCAGGAGGAAAGATCTGGTTCGATCCGGCGCTCTGCACGCGCTATCATAGTCGCAGCACATTTGCGCGCTTATGGAAGCAATACTTTCAGTACGGTTTTTATAAGGTGCGGGTAATACAAAAACGAAAGGCGATACCTTCTTTTCGGCACATAGTGCCTCTAATTTTTGTTTTAGCGATCATGGGGGGGTCTCTTTTAAGTCTCGCTACCAAAAATGGCTTTTTGATTTTTATTGTTACTGCCCCCTATGTTACTGCGAACGTAATTTTTAGCGGTTGGGTTGCCCGGAAAAATCTTAAAACTCTGTTTTTTTTACCTTTGGCTTTCGCCATTATTCACATAAGTTACGGAATGGGATTTCTTGCAGGGTTATGGCATTTTAGGAACGCGACACGGAAAACGCCATGAATAGAGAGAAGGAAACAGAACGGTTGAATGAAGTATACCAGGGGTATAGCCGAAGCAAGCATGTTCAGGAAAAATGGCGCCATAATAGCAAGGGTAATCAGTTCATCGGTGCCCGACGAGACGAAACCATAGAGGGTATTTTAAAAGAGAAACATTATTTCCCCTTGGAAGACAGAAAAATTCTGGATATAGGCTGCGGCAATGGCGACGTTCTTGCGCATTTTTTGAATTGGGGGGCACAGGCAAAAAATTTATACGGAGCCGACTTGATCAGTGAAAGGATTGATGAGGCAAAACGACACTATCCTTCGTTCGAATTACGCTGTGTCAATGCTGAAAAGCTCGATTTTCCCGATAATTTTTTTGATTTAATTTTAATATTCACCGTTTTTAGCTCCATCCTTGATGAGTCGATGGCGCATGGTTTGGCTAAAGAAGCTATGCGCGTTTTAAAGAATGGCGGCCTCGTTCTTGTGTACGATGTGCGCTATTCGAATATTTTTAATCCCCATACGCGACGTATAACCAAAAAAGACATAATAAATTATTTTCCTGGCTGTGATTTCAAGTGTGTACCTTTAACATTGATCCCACAATTGGCCAGGTTTTTTGCGCCGCTATCGTATACGGTATGCCGTGTCTTAGAAAAAATACCATTTTTAAGATCGCATTATTTAACGATACTGCAGAAATGATTAAAATCAGGCATAGTGCAGTTGTCAATTTTCGTAAAGGAGCAGCATGTTGGTCAAAAAAAGCATAAGCTTTGTCGCTGCGCAAAGGAAAGATATTTTTTCAATGCTTTGTCTTGGCGCAGTGTGCATATTTTTTGTGTATATTTTCCATTTCGATGTTTTTTTAAGCAGCGATTCCGCATGGGCCGCAATCGTTGAGCTGCAGCTTATCAGGGATGGCCTTGGCAGTTTGAGCGCACTCCAGCATACTCACGGGGTGTTGTATCTTTTCGGTTATTATGTATTCCAGTGCGGCATTTTAAAATTATTGCATGTGTCTCCCGGAAATATAATGCAGAGCTTAAACGTAATAAATGGATTTCTGTTTGCGGCAAATATAATTTTACTGTACCTATTACTGCGAAAGCTGTCCTTTAACAGGATGCTCTCTGTGTCTTTATCTCTCCTTTATTTTTTCATGCCCCTTGTTTTTCATCTTTCGCTTTATACGACAAGCGTAACATGTTCATTATTTTTCTTTATCCTTTCCAATATCTTTTTTGTTTCTTATTTAACCGATTCCAAGAAAATAAATTTACTTTTCGTTTTCTTTTTCTCTCTTGCGGCCATAGTGATGAGAGCTGACGCGTTCCTATTTTATTTTTCTTTTATCTCGCTGGCCATCCTGGAAAAGAAGTCGTTAAAAAAAGCATTCTTTATCTACATGGTAAACATTGGCATAATGTTTATAGGATTTTTAGTCGCCCAAAAGATATTTTTGGGAGAGGGAGTATATCATAGACTCGTATCTGAAGCCCATTCTTTTTCTGAAAAGATCAGTTTTAATTTAATATTCATGGATTTTGTACAACTCTCGGTAGCCATGGGCATCGGCCTGGTCCTTACCGGTTTATTTTTCCTTACGTACCGCATGACCTTAAGAGATTTTAGAATACCCTGTGCGACTTTAATCTGGTTATTGCCGATGTTTCTCTATGTTTTATTTTTTCCCGCCATTCCCATGGCAATCGTCCGTCTTGCGAGCCCCGCTTTCATCGGCCTTATACTACTTATAGGCAAGACTATCGAGAGCAGAACCCCCAACAACATCAAGCAGCAATTTTTATTTATTTTGCTTATTTATTGCATACATTTTGCAACCATGCCGTTATCGTACTATTTAGTAAAACAATATTACCATTTACGAAGAGCCTATAAACCGGGAGAAAGAATAGTCGTTGACCATCTTCCTTTGGGGAACATATTCGTCAATGCATACCATCTAAGAGAAGAAAAGCGTAAAGCCTGGCATAATGCGCAGAACGTAATAAGCAACCATGATAAAGTCGTTGTGTTAAGCGATAATACAAACCTGCCGTCCTATTATTATTTCTTATATTATTTATGCGATGGCATACGTATGCGTAAACTTGAGAACACTTCCTCGCACTGGGTTTTCAAGAATAAGGAATTTATTTTTATTGACGTAGAGCCGCACTATAATAAAGAAGCTCTCTGGCAGTTATTAAATGACCCCAGATACGCAGAATTTTCCATACACTTTGCGTTGTTCATACCGGAGAGAACTCCAAAACTCTATAATGAAATCAAAGATTTTTGTAATAGGAATAAAAGAGAAATATTCTAATGATGTCACAAAGAGGCATTGTCCGCGACAATAAAAAAAGCGTGAAAGAGCACTGATGGCTAAGAGGATATTCGATATCATTTTTTCACTGGTTGTTTTATTTTTTTCCATCCCGATTTTTATCGTCGTTGCATTCGCGATAAAATTAGATTCCCCCGGCCCGGTTATTTTTAAACAACGCAGGGTTGGGAAAAACGGCATTCCTTTCACTATTCTTAAATTCCGGACCATGAGGACGCAAGCGGGAAGGCTTATCACTTCCGCGGGCGATGCAAGAATCAGCAAAACAGGGAGGTTACTACGTAGAACCAATTTCGACGAGCTTCCCCAATTTATCAACATCGTAAAGGGCGAAATGAGTGTCGTGGGGCCGCGACCGGAAATTCCTGAGATCGTTGCGTGCTATGCGCCTTGGCAGAAGGAAATATTACGCTTTAAACCGGGATTTACTTCATATGCGACCATGAAGTTCTTAAATGAAGAAAAGCTTCTGGAGAAGAAAAACCTTATGGAATTTTATTTAAAAGAGGTTTTGCCGCAAAAAATTAAATACGATTTAGAATATTTTGCAAGTAATCGTACCCTTATTAACGATATAGCCATTCTGCTGAAAACCGTGGGAGGAACGTTTGATGAATGAACCAATGGAAAAAGAAACGCTGGTGGGTTTCGATAGTCTCTCTTCGCCGTTCAATAAGATCTTATTGTGGGTAAAATATCTTATTGATACGGCTTTGGTCATCTTAAGCTACTGGCTTTCGTATGTTATACGCTTTGAGGGAGAAATCCCTGCGGAAAGTCTTGTGCTCTTCAAGAAAACAATCGTTATCTTTGCGGTATGCTTTTTTTTATGCGATTATTTTTTTGGCCTGGCCAAAGGTATATGGAGGTACGCCAGCTTACGGGATATAGAAAAGACAGGCGTATTTGTGCTGGTGAGCAATGCCTTAAGCATCTGCATGGCTTTTTTACTTTTACATAGCGCTATCGTAAAGATCCCACGCTCAGTATACATCATTAATTTTTTTATTCTCTTTTTAAGTTTAAGTGGAGTAAGGCTCTCTTACAGGATCATTTTCGATAAATTAAAATACCTGAATAAAGCGAGAGAAAATGTATTGATTGTAGGAGATCAGGATATCGCCGCGTCCCTTCAGTATACGATTCTTAAAAATGATAGTCATCAGTTTAGGATAATAGGGTTTATTACGTTTCAAAAACATCGCGTGGGAGATACGATAAATGCCATACCCGTTATCGGCACTATCGGCGACATAACGCCCCTGGTCAAGGAGAAGAACATACGATATATTTTTATTGCCGTGGATAACGCTTCTAACGAAGAAATGAAGAAAATCATAAAGATCTCTCAAGCCACCGGTGCGTTCGTGCGTATGGCTCCCTCCGTGGTTGATCTGGTCGATGGCAAATTTACCTTAAAGGGTTTACGTGAAATAAAATTTGAGGATTATTTGGACAGAAAGCCGGTTACGTTTGATGTAGAAAAGATAAAGGATACTTTTTACGGGAAAACCATTATGGTCACCGGAGGAGGCGGTTCTATCGGCGCAAGCATATGCAAAGAATTATTAAAATTTTCTCCTCGCAAATTAATAGTATTGGACATATCAGAGACCAATCTTTTCAGGATCTCGTATGATTTAACCCATAGGGAAGACGCAACCGCTCCCGGGGAAACGGAGATACTCTGTAAGATAGTCGATGTACGAAGTAAACAGGCGCTTGATAAAATATTCAGCGCGCACAGCGTAGAGTATGTCATTCATGCCGCCGCCCTAAAACACGTTTGCCTTTGCGAGCGTAATCCGATTGAGGCAATATTAACGAACGTATGCGGAACGCTTAACATGATGCGATGTGCCGTAGAATTTGGAGTGAAAAAATTCGGCTATATCTCTACGGATAAAGCCGTTGATGCAACTTCTCTGATGGGAGCGACGAAAAGGACGGGAGAGTTGTTGATAAAAACATTCAGCAATAATGCCGCAGCAACGACTAAATTTATGGCGGTGAGGTTCGGCAATGTTATAGGTTCCTCGGGCAACGTCATCGAAATATTCACACAGCAGCTTCAGAAAGGAGAGCGTTTGACCATTACCGATCCCCAGATGAGCAGGTATTTTATGAGTTTAGATGAGGCAACAAAACTGATATTACAGGCGATTTCCTTAGGCGAAGGCGGAGAGATATTCGTTCTGAACATGGGTAATCCCGTAAAAATAAAAGATTTGGCATACGATATCGCCCTGTTCTACGGTAAACACCTCAAAGAAGACGATATCGTGTATACAGGAAAACGTGAGGGTGAAAAAATATCAGAAGAATTATTCAATAACCGGGAAAAAAAGTTACCCACGATCTTCGCTAAAATTTTTAAAGTTGAAGAAGACCTGAATCTGGAAGGGATTTTAGAACAGATACAACACGTATGCGAGAGCGGCCTCCATTACGATGAAGAGGCTGCAAAACGATTGTTGTTTGCGCTGATTAAGCGCGAAGCGTAAGCATCTTCGGAATACCGTCTGTAAGAGTAAAACAGTTGATATTTTTTGTAATTTAAGTTAAACTTCTTAAGGTGTTGCAAAGAGAATATTTTTGCATAATGGTCTAAAATCTATTTGTTCTTATATCCCGTTCGAACATAAAAAAGGGGAGATCCTGTAGCAATGGTAAAAAAGGATTACGATATAATTATTGTCGGCGCCGGCCCGGTCGGAGGGTATCTTGCCCAGCTTCTGAAACTAAAAGGAATCGATCCTTTGCTTATCGAAGAGCATAAAGAGCTGGGTAGGCCTATTCACTGCGCAGGACTGGTGGGGAAAAAAGTTTTTCAGGACGCGAAAATACCTCTTTCTTCAAACTGTATTCTTAATACGATTAACGGGGCAGTCGTTCATTTTGGAAACGACAAACTCGAGATTAAACGGAAAGAAGTAGCGTATGTCATCGACAGGGAAAGATTTGACAAGAACTTAGGCCAAAATCTAAACATTATTTTTGAAACGAAATTCCTCGGTTTAGAGAAAAACAAACAACGGTATGTCATTGAAACCGATAAAGGCGATCTCGCCGCAAAGATGATCGTGGGTGCCGACGGGGCTAATTCTTCGATAAGAAATATCGTGCGTAAGCACAATGGTCTGGAGTATATGAGGGGAGTCCAATTTCGCATGAAATTCCAACCTGTTCGTAAGGATATGGTTGAAGTTTTTATAAAAAGGCCTTATTTTTATTGGATTATTCCGGAAGGAGAAAAAACGGTACGCGTCGGGGTCATTTCTAAAAATCCCTACCAGGACCTTTTGGAATTTGTGAAAGAGAAAAAGATGGGGCAGGAGATAGTAGAGAAATTTGCAGGAATAGTTCCGCTGGTGCACTTTACACCTCTTTCGCATGAACGGATATTTTTAGTAGGGGACAGTGCTGCTCAGGTCAAGCCTCTTTCCTACGGCGGTATTTATATGGGCATGCGTGGAGCGGAAATCCTTTCCGAGTGTATCCTTAAAGAAAAATTCTCGCATTACTCTTCACTCTGGGTGAAAAAGTTCGGAGGAGAGATAAAGGTCGCGCTGCGCGCGAGGGAAATCCTCAATAATTTGACTGAACGAGACATTAAAAAAATATTTTCATTTCTCAAAGAGAAAATCAATGTGGTGGAAGAAAAAGGCGATTTTGAAAATCACACGCTGCTGCTATGGGAATTATTAAAACACCCCGGCGCGTCCCGTGAAATCTTAAATATATTTTTTAAAATCGTTAAAGCAAATTTTACTGGTGGGTTATAACCTTTCACCCTCGCTCCTCAATTATTTTGGAGCAATACCGATAATACATATACCATGAAAGCCATTACGCTTAAAAGCAGAATCATTATACTTCTTACCATCTTTACTATTATAACTACCGGTACCTTTGTCACTATTCAGCTTTTTCATGAGCTGGAAGCAGTGAACCGGTCTCTGGAATATAAAGTCAAAGATTACTCCGACCAAATAGAACGTGCGTATGGATTATCGCTGTCTTCTCCCGACAAACTTAATCTTTTAGCAAAACTGCTTAATTCTCTAAAACAGGAAGGAGTCATCAAAAGCGCATACGTATTTGACAGGAGCGGCAAGATAGTTGCTTCTTCGGAATTCGGATTACTCGAGAGCAAAGGTGACTATAGCGACTTTCAGATCATCGATAAGCTGCAGCAAGGAGGTATGGAATTCATAAAAGGCGAAACAGTAGTGGATAAGACTTCAAAAACAGTTTCGGTATATATTCCGCTCCAGGAAAAAGAGACAGTGCAATTTATCGTGCGGGTATTTTTTTCGCTTGGCGACATATGGGATGCGTTTGCGGGAGTGTATCGGCCCGCATTGGCCGTCGGCATTTTATTTATTTTAATAAACGTTACTTTAGGTATCTTTCTCGGGCGTCTCGTCATAGAACCTATTCAGATTTTTAACGAAGCGGCAAAAACGATTGCTTCCGGACACCTCGACTTAAGCGTGGCTATCGAAACCAACGATGAGCTGGAGGAATTGGCGGGTACTTTTAATTTCATGACCAAAGAATTGGCAAAAATGAAAGAAAGAGCCGAAAACGCTAATCCCTTAACGAAATTACCGGGTAACATCGTTATCATGGAAGAAGCAGAAAAAAGGATAAAAGAGGGCCAGAAATTTACGGTTATCTATTGCGATCTTGATAATTTTAAAGCGTTTAACGACAAATATGGGATTCATAAAGGCGATGAGGCAATAAAATTAACTGCAGAAATTTTTAAAGAGGCGCTCTCCAAGAAAGGTTCTACCGTTGATTTCATCGGCCATGAAGGCGGAGACGATTTTATTCTTCTTGTTTCCCCGGAGCATGCCACGGATATTACCCAATACATAATCTCTGAATTCGACGCACGAATACGCATTCTCTATAGTAAAGAGGATTTAGAGAAAGGCTGCATTATTTCTACCACTCGCGATGGTGCTGTGTGTCAGTTTCCTATCATGACCATATCGCTTGCCGGTGTCAGCAACGTGCATCGCGCAATCAATAATTATGGTGAGATAACCAATATTGCTGCCGAGGTAAAGAAGAAAGCAAAAAAAGAGCAGAGAAGTTGTTTTATCTTAGATAAGAGAGTGAGTTAATCTAGACTAAATTTTCGCTTAAAGCAATGACGGGGCTTAACGTAGGCACGGGATCGGTAATCGCAAGATCTTTTAGGTCTTTCTGGGGGTCTTGAACCGGTTCGTCTGGATTTGACTGAGAGGCGGTTTCCGGAGAATCGTTTTCACGTTCCGGTACCTCCACCGCAGCATATAATAGACCGCACAGGGCGATACAACAGCCGATCGTGGTTAACATCATCCATCCAAATCTTAATTTCATTGCAACACCTCAATTAACCATACCATAAATAATTACCATTGTCAATGATGCATAACTCATTACAAGACATACACTTAAGAATAAATCTTCTCGCGTGGTTTTACCTTTTTTTAGCCTTCCTTCATCTTTGTGCGTTTTCCATGTTTTCAACGAATTTAATGATCCTGGGGAAAATAGTAACCGATAACAGAGCAGTGTTCGTGCATGTTTCTTTTGTAGCCTTCCTGCTGTATTTTTCCTGGACCATCAGGAAAGCAAAAAAAAAATCCTTCTGGATAGCGGTTATTCTCCATGCCTCTTTTTTTATTAACGGAGCGCTTGTCTTTGTCAAAAAAACGCCTCTTTTTGAAATACAAGGGAAAAAAATAAGCTACGTGCCGCTCGAGGCGGAGCCTCTTGCTTTGTGCATGATGGGACTTAACGCTTTAATAATTATATATTATATATATATACGCGAGTATTTCGTTGACAATCGGTAAAACTATATTATATTAAGTACTAGATAGCGTGAAACCAAAACTATTTGAATAATAAATGACGAATAGAGTATTCCTTAAAAATATTCTTCCGCTGATTCTTTCCTTAGTCTTAGCGATTGTTTTTTTTGTAAGTTATAACCGCTACCTTCTTGACAGATCCCTCACCAACCTGAAAGTATCGCTTAAGAGCCTGGAGAAAACTACCGATGTCCGGGAAGTCGGAAAAATAAAGGATATTTTGGATGAGACATTTCTTCTGGAAATAACGAAAGACGATTTGGATGTCGCAACGTTGGTTAAGATAGAATTATCAAGCGAAACCCTCGGAAAATCATTCAAGAATGACCAGATACGCGATGTAAATTATCTCCTCAAAGATGTGGTAAAAAAGAAAGAGGAGAAAAGGAACCCTTTTCTGGCCGCGCTTGATAGTTTTTTTACCAGTATTTTTCCCCAAAAAAGAAGCGAAAACATTACTGTCATCAAGAGACATATAACGCGATTAACCAGGGTATTGCCGTCATACACCGGAGACGCTTTGCAGGAAAAATGCCTGGAGATCGCCCGTTTATATATTCGTACCAAAGACTGGGGGAATGCACGTACTTTTTTTGACAGGGCAGCTTTGATCAATCCTGATAACCAGCTTGGCGTAAAGGCAAAATTATACTTGGGTTTTGTATATAAATTTGAGGGTGACTACGCCCGCGCAGGAGAAATATTCGCACAGCTTAAAGGAAAACTTTCCGGAGAATTGGGTTCATTTTCTTCGTATCAAGAGGGAGACTGCTTGTATAAAGAAGGTAAAATCGATGAGGCAATCAAGGTATTCCGTGCTTCCTTTGCGGAAAATCCTGCGCTTGAAACGAACCAACTTTCTCAATTTCGCGTAGGCTACATAAACCTTTATGATGTGGGAGATGAGCAGCAAGCATACAAAGATTTCGCCGTATTGGAATCCTTAAGCATAGATAATCAGGGCAACGCCTATCTTACCCGTAACGGAAAAAAAATCTATGAAGGATTTTTATCGCCTTCGGCATTGCTTTCATACAATAAATTAGCCGCCCACATCAACGAAAACGTTATCCCCTCAATTTCGAAGAAATTTCGTGAGTTGGGATTCAAGGCGCTCGAAAGAGGGTATCGGCTGTTGCGTAAGGGCAAACGCGACGATGCAACTATGAATTTCAGGGAGGCATTGACGCAACTTGGTGTGGCGATAAAATTTTACTCTCAAGACGCTTTTTCCTATAGCGGTCGTGGTTTAGCGTTCTATTTTTTAGAGAATAACGAGGAAGCCTTGCAGGAAACAAGAAAAGCGAATTCCCTTTTGCCCGATAATTCCGCTATTTTAGCAAATTTGGGTTTTGTGTATTATAACCTTGGCATGATCGACGACGCTGTCGTGGAATATAAAAAAGCGATAGTCATATCTCCCGGTTCATCACTTCTGCATTATAATATAGGGACTATTTACCTTTTTAAAAATGATGTGGTTAAAGCTATCAGCGAGCTTAAGGAAGCTATCAAGTTGAACCCCCAGTTTCCTTATTCGTACAATAATCTGGGATATCTGTTGTGGCTTAAGGGTGCGTATAAAGAAGCCAAGGTGCATCTTGAAAAAGCAGTGGGTTTGAAAAAAGACTACGTCGACGCGCACTATAATTTAGGAGTTTTGTATTTCACGCTGGGGGATAACAAAGCCGCGAAAGACGAATTCACGATAGTCGAAGAATTGATGCCCGGGTACAAGATGATAGGCAAGTATGTAAGTGCACTCCAGGAACGTGAAAGAGAATAGCGGGTTGAGCAGGAACACCTTATGCGTACTATAAAAGCAGTCATTGAAGACATGAAGGGGAAAGAAAAGAGAAAATTTACCCGGCTGCAGGTATATCATCTTTTAAAATATAAGATTATAAAAAAACCGGAGGAGATAAGGACTCTTTCATTTGTAAGGAATATAAGCGCAGGGGGTGCGCTTTTCTTTACTCAGGAATATATCCCCTTAGAAAGCGTCGTGGATTTAGAGATGGTTTTTCCTTCTCACGAAGCGAGTGTTACGATACGGGCAAAAGTCGTGAGAGTGAATTTCATTAAAAAAATGGAAGGGTTTGAGGTTGGAGTAGAGTTCCTCGAGGTGGACCAAAAGGTCCGTGATTTTATTAATAAAAAGATTTTAGGAATTTATCAAAAAGAAAAGGAAAAAGGAGGTAAAAAGATGAAAGTGTTGTCAGTTATATTTCTGCTGCTGGCAGCAGCCTGTGCGGGCTTAGGGCTTGTAACGCGGTTTATGAATTTAAACATACTGGTTATGCCATTGCAATACATGAATATCGCCAATACGACTCTGTTATTTTCTATTGCCCTAAGTTTACTGGCGCTTACGCGCAAATAAGTGAAAGGGTACTGGCGGTATTTTTGCAAAATACTCCGCTACGCAGGTCACGTTATCAGCCAGGAGCTTTAAAACGTTTAAGACATCGCAGCCCAAAGGCTGCGTAATGATAAAGAAAGAAAAGAGTGCAATCGGTGCCTCTATTATTAAGAGAAAATACTTCAACGTGCAGGAGCGAAGAAGATTTAGCCGGCATCAAAGAATTTTACAGAGAATTCTCTTTGTGTAGAGGGGGGGCTGTATCTTTTTTGACGTTAATGCTGACGCGCGCCGTTAAAGATATATCTTTTGCGGGGATTGTCGTGGCTATCGTCGGGGGGGTTTTACCCTCTTGCCATGCCGCAGTTTCGCGGAAAGAGATAATGTCGTATAACTTGGATTACTATACTCTTAAAAAAGATGCGGATGCACAAAAAGCAGCCGTTGAGGAACTGGAGGAAAAAATCAAGCAGGGGAAGAAAGTAAAACAAGAAGCAAGCGCAAAAGCGAATCAGGAGAAGCTTAATAAAGCAAAAGGGTTATTACAACGAATAATGAAAGATTTTAGGTCAGAAGTCATCATTGAGGAAAAATACGACGATAATATTTATTTAACTCACGAAAACAGAGTAAGCGCTTTTACAACTACTATTGATACCGCATTTACATATACCCCTGAGATTGTCTGGAAACAAGGGCATACTTCTTTTTCGGCGAAAATAAGCGGAGGACCAGACGAAAATGTTACCAAGAGAGGCACTTTTACTAAAGCAAGGGGTGAAGTGAGGACTTCCTTAAGGCATACCCGAGGAAAATACAGCTTTGGGGCAAATTACAACTTAAAGAAAGATTACTCTACTTCCACAGAACTTAAGACGGGCGCCATTGAGCCAGAGTCTCTGGTGAGTTTCTGGGAGCGCTCCTATGGAGCAACGGCATCCATGGACTGGAAGTATTTACCAACCGATATTGAGTATTATAATAAAGCGTCTTTATATAGAAAAGATAATAGAGAATCTAATCTGATAGTTCAGGACGTCATGCTCACTAATTACTTCGACATATTTCCCAAAACGCGCTTTTTGTATTCATATGAGTACGAAGTCGATAGGTATCCGGAAAGGGAGGATACCGGCAGCGACAGTGTCACTAATACCTATTGGGTGGGTGTCAAAGGAAGGCTTTCCTCAAAAATCGACGGCGTTGCAAAATTTGGTTACCAGAGTAAAAAAATGCATGTGGGAGGAACGATCAGCTCAGATACCGAAAAGATCCAGCTCGATTATCAAATGAGCCAGCGTCTTTTTCATATGATTCAAGCGAGC
>JAQUOR010000018.1 GCA_028717025.1 Candidatus Omnitrophota bacterium
TGCGCGATAACCTTTAGTTTATCTCTAAGATTATTCCGTTGAGAATCGAGGGCAAATTTATAAACCAGAAAATTGCTTAATGCCGAAACGAAAAGCATCGAAACGATAAACGCCAAGGTAACCTTACACTGAAAGCTTTTAAATATTGAAGTGTTACGTATCATGTCTTTCCTCATTTACTATGGAGTATCATAAACAGAAGCCTGATTTGTGCGAAGGTGACCCTGCACGATTGTCCGATATCGCTGAGGTACCTGGTATTGTTCATCGGGTTTTTATTCGGCAAAGCATCGACTGCGGCAAGAAACCTGCATCCTCTTCGTTACCGTCTTTCACATTGTACGACAGCCGCCAAGGTTTTGCAATAAAGGAGCATATGCAGTCGCGGGCCTTTCTTGCGTCCGCTTAAGAACATTCACTCAGGTTTCAGATTCCGGGTAATCTCCGCAAAAAAAGCGCCGGAATTTTGTTTTACGACCTTTTCTCTCCAGGGATAGCCGCGAAACGTATCTATTTTGATTATCTCAGTTTTTTCGTCGCTTATTTTTTTAAGGATAAGTTTTATTTTTAATATAGGGTAGGGCCCTCCTAGATCTTTGGCGCGCCAACGCATTTTATCGGGAACAATTTCTCTTTCTTTCGTTTCGATGACGCCGCGCTTTTCATCACTTATCGCTATGTCGTATAACGCGGACTGTAAAACACTTCTGGCAGCGGCAAAAACCGACGCGTATCCTGCTTTAAATATCCGGCTATTGCGATAGACGGTTTCGCTACTTACGATATCAGCTTCCTGAGGTAAAGCATCAGGAAAATTTTTCGCCTTAATGGCTTGCGCCTCTAAACACATTTCACCCCAGGGTTCAACAGCTCTTACGTTAATTATGGCGTTGGCGCCCATCTTTTTAGCTCTTTGCGCCATCTCATCCCGGGCGTCTCTTAGCGGAGGGACGCTAAAATTTTCAATACCGCAGGCCTCCAGGCGACCCAGCGATTCGTACACTATGTCTTTAGGCAGTTTTCCTTCGTAAAAGCGTACTCCGTAGATCACATCGGAACTGTTCACGCTAATGCCGGTCGTTTTATCATAAAAACGGCCAGGCGTGGCACAACCGCTTAAAGTTAAAAACAACAAAATAAACAATACATAACGCATATTTGTTCTTCTCCTTGACTACCGCACACTTAAAAAGCAATTCCCATTATCTGCACAAAGCGCCGAACTCACAATACTCACACTTTCGCACTTCCTTATCCGGCACGAAAGGAATATCGGGATCAATAATCTCGGCAAAAATACATTCAAGACTTTGAAGACAGATATCCATGATCTGTTCCCTTTGGGCTAATTCTGATTGCGTAATAAAAGATTTCCGCTCCACGGTCCGTAAACTATATAATTCGGCATTAACATTTTTTCCGGGAAACTCTTTTGCAATAAAGTAATAATAAATAGGCAATTGAAATGACTTAAGGGTCTTTTTAATCGCCGCTCTCGTTTGCTCCATGCTGCTGAGTGCGTTAACTCTTCCGGGCGCTGCGTCGGCAATGCTGCCGCTTTTATAATCGATAATGACAATGCTTCCATCCCGCAGTTCATCGATCCTGTCAATGGTGTAACGAAACGGTACTGGATTTCCGCAAAGCACAAGAGTGTCCTCGCGATCTTCTTCTACGCAAATAAGCTTTTCGACTTTACGCGCACTTTCAGCTTCAAGAAACTTCTTAAGGCGATCCCTCATGATTCGCTCAAGGAGAAAAGAATCTGACTTCATCCGGCGGCTTAAGTCCTGTTTAAATTTCTTTTTCATTTCCTCAAAGAAAAACTTCTCAAACTTTTCGGAAATTTCCGGGCGCTTTCCTCTAAATATTTTAAAAGTGTCTTCCAGCAGCTCATGCAGAAAGGTACCGATATGAGAAGCATCGGGTTCATCAAGCAAATCTTCCCGCTCCTCCAACCCCAACACATATTTATAGTAAAATTGTAAAGGGCATCTAAGGTATGTATTGATGCGGCTTGCGGAGTATCGTGATTTTTTAAGGGATTCGACCATTGCGGCTGTTTTTTTTATGCGTGCTTCTGAAGCCGCGATTTTTACCGCGAAACTTGCTTTCGGTATCGCGCCGATCTCCAATTTCTGGTCTTGTTTTTGTTTTTTCCAGAGAAGCTCTTCGATAAAACGACTTTTTTCTTTTTCCTGGTTTTCTTCGTAGATAAGATGAACGTTCTTGGCGCTACCGATAAGTCTCATAAACTGGTAACGCTGTATCTCTTCCTCTTTCTCGAGGCGGTTGAGGCCTAAGTTGAGCATGACTTCGCGTGGAATCAGGGGTTCGTAGATCTTAAGCTTTGGCAAAATCGATTCGTTTGCATCCATGACGATGACATTTTTGAAGTTAAGCGAGCGTGTCTCGAAAAGACCGAGTATCTGCATACCCTTTAAGGGCGAACCGATAAAGGAAACCATTTCGCTCTCAAGCTTCTGCTGAAAAATTTCCCACATTTCGCTGCGCTCGAACACTTCTTTACTGAACGATGCTCCCATAAGTTCTTCCTGTATCGCCTGTAGTCTTTCAATGACTTTTAAGTTAAAAGGAAACGTAATAAGGTCGCTCTGTTCTATTAAAACACTAAGTAGATTTTTAAGAGAAGAAGAAAATTCACTGAAATTGCGCACCTCTTCCCACGTAGTAAATAATAGCGTATGAAGCGTATGTAACACCTTTTTGCACTCATCCGTATTTGTGCTGATATCCATATTCTCTAATGTCTGCACCGTTAAACGAGATATGGCTTCTTCACCTTCTATTTCTGGTAAGCTTAAAAAAAGACTGCCGCCCACAGAAGTCTTTTCTTGCCCCTGCAGCAGCTCTTCCAATTTATGGACCAAAACCCGGGTTATAGAGGTGTCGTGCGCTATTTTCAGGTTTTTAACCAACGGGTGCTTAAGGAGGCTTAAGTAATCTTTCGTATAATACCTGGCCTCTTTTTTTGTTTCCTGTGCCTTATAGAGGGCGTTAAAAAGAGCGTACAGGGAGGTACGTTTTAAGGAATATCCCATGGAAACGTTAAGGTCTTTTACCTGCGGAGAAATTTCCGTAAGCAAGGGTATGATTGTTTCGGGCCTGGGAACAACGATGACCGTTTCGTCATGCTCTTTAATTTTTTCCGCTATGATGCTGCGCACAATACAGCACTGGGAGTGAATATCGAATCCCTGGTAGAGCGAAAGATCAAATTTTTCCGGAATAGGTTGCGCGGGGCGTATGACACAATTTAATTCTTTTGCGTCTTTCGCAAGTACCGACCAGGCATCCTGCGAACCCTGAAATACACACGCGCCTTTCTCCTTCGCAAGAATGGCTTTAATAATTTTTTGCTCTGTACGGTGAAGATAGAAAAAGTTGCAGAACAATATTGCGTCAAACTCTTCCAGCGCCGCTTCTTGGGCTTCCAGGGAGGCCCGCGCATAGCGCAGGCCGCGGGAATACCTGTTACGTAAGGTAAGCTCCTGGTGGTAGGCCTTACGCAGCACAACGATATGTTCAAGAAGACGATTAATATTCTCCGGAATCTCGTATCCTATTTGAGCGCTTTTTTCGATATTTTTAAGCGCTTCATTTGCAATATCTTCTAAATCAAGCTGTTCGATAAAAGACACTATTTCTTTGGCCCAGGGCAGAAACTGCGCGAAGGATTCTTGACCGGCCAGTAATCCGGGTATTTTTTTCTTGGCAAGATTGTAGATGCAAAAAGCGCTATCAAGATCCCCCGGCGCAGTACCAAAATTTTTACGGGCAATAAGGAAATCTACGAATTCATCGATAGAAAAAATCCGGGGCGGAATAAAACTTTTCTTTATGTGCCGGGAAAGTTTGCGGTTCAGGAAAAGCGCAGGTCGCCTTCCACCAAAGACGCAGGCTACGCGGCTAAAATCATTTTTCCCTTTCGCGATATCGTTGAGCAGGAATCCACTTAATTCTTCTATAAAGTTATCGCTGAAATTATAGGCTATCGCTCTATTCATAGTATATACCTTAGCTTCTATTTCCCAAAAACCAACACATTGTTTACCTGAGAATATGTACTTAAGACCAAAACCAAAATCCGAATATCGAAGCACGAAACAAATCCGAATGTTCGAATTTTCTAATAACCAAAACAAATTCGTTTTGGTCATTCTGATTTAGAACATTTGAAGCTTGTTTAGAATTTCTGATTTCGAGTTTCGAATTTAAAGTAAATGATGTCCCGATACTTGTCCGCTATTATACGACCTCTTCCATCCGTAACTCATCTAAGTAGAGCAAAAAACCTTTTATGCGTTTGCCGGGATAAATTTGTTCTACTATCTGCATATACTGCGCAACCTGTAAACTATGGGTTTCCTTTTCAAGCGCCGAACTTTTATAATCAATGACCCAAGCCTCCTGCTCTCTAAGAATCAAGCGGTCGATACGCTTTAAGTCTCCAAAAGCATTGACGACATCCTTCTCGCAGAAGATCTTGGCCGCGGTGCAATAGAAAATGTCTTTAAGCTCTTTTTTATGTATCAATGCTTCTATTCTCTTACGGTAACCGGATATATCGCGTAATTGCGGAAATTTTGTTTTTGTAAATTCCGTCGCTTCATGGAGCAGGGCTTCCAGGTCTTCGTGGGCACAATTAGGGATTTTTGAAAGAAAGGTATGCAGAATGGTACCGTCTAAAATTTTTTCCCTATTGCGGATATAATTTATGTCGCCAAATTCATCCTTAAGGGACATAATCCAATCCTTGTACGTTGAGCTCTCGATGCGGATAAGGGGCTGTTTGTCTTTGGCTTTTCTCTCGTAGGTCATTTTTTTGCCAAGTTCCCGTATATGCTCAGGGATGAGAAAACGGGCTTTGTTCTTTTCGTTATCACTTTTTGCCGGGACAAACACGTATAATTCGTGCTGCGGCCTGGTTAACGCGACATAAAGGGCGTTGAACTCGTCGATACAGGCTTTGCGGTAATTTTGCGAATAAATACGCGCTAACGGAAGAGAAAACTCCCGATGTTTTTCGGTAATACGCACAAGTCGCCTTTCGTTCTCCATGACATAGGAGCTTGTTCCTTTGCCCACGGTTTCAGGATTTATTTCCATACGTAAAAATGGAATAATCACCACGGGGAATTCCAAACCTTTTGCTTTATGGATAGTGAGCACTTTTACCGCTTTGCCTTCGGTAACGGTGACATAGAGGTCTTCAAGTTGTGCCTGATTGAGGTATCCTAAAAAATCCTCAAGACCGGTGTATTCATCCTCGGTTCTCTTGATCAACTCTAAAAATTTCATGAAAAATCCTTGAGCCTGAGAAAAGTTTTTATAGACTTCAAACGTACTAAAAATCGCCGCAGTAAGCTCATAGGGGGAAATAAAGCCGACGGTTTTAAAAAAATCTTCCATATGGCTTTCCCAGATTGCGGTGTAGCGCTGGCGAAACAGGCGATACAACGAAGCATCGCTGTTGCGCAGCGCATCTTTGTGCACATTAAAGATAAATTCGGTGATCTCTGTATTTGAAACGCTGCAACTTTTGCTAAAGATTTCCCCCAGGATAAAAGCAGCAAAGCTTAAATCATCGACCGGAGAGTGTAAAAATTTTAAAAAAGAAATAACTTCTCGTATAAGAGGATTCTCCAGGACATTCAAAGTTTTTTCCGATTCGACAGGAATGCCGGAAGTAAGCAACCAGGAAGTCACTGATTCCACCTCATCGTTATCCCTCGCTAAAATCGCAATATCGTCGTATGCAAAACGATTATTCTCTGTCAGGGAATGCAGTAACGCTACAATCTTTGGCTGCATGATCTGGTCGCGTTCTTCTTTGTTCTTCTCCTCAATGCGTTCAACGTAGACGTAACCGTGCCTATTTTCCGGGCACGCTTGCTGAGTTGCGTCTTTAAAAACCTCGAGTATCTGCTTAACCTCACCGGGTGCATCGCTTAATTTTTCGGTGATCTGCGAAACGGAGAGGGCTGCGGAAAGATTCTCCTGCGAAAACACCTGGTTATTGAAATCAACGATTGTTTTCTGGCTGCGCCAGTTCTTGGAGAGATTCTTAAGGCTAACGTTATAATGGCTGAATTCCTGTTTTACCTGTTCGAACAGTTCTGCCTCTCCTCCTCTGAAGCGGTAAATAGCCTGTTTTTTATCGCCGACGCAAAACAGGCTTCCTCCCGTTGAGAGCGCTTCTTCAACCATCGTCTGAAGGTTACGCCATTGCAGATTACTTGTATCCTGAAACTCATCAATGAGATAGTGGTGGAAACGGGTAGCCAGGCGATAATACAATTCGGCCACCGTTATTCCTTCTTCGCCAAAAAGCAGGCGCGCCTTATGATTAAGTTCCCCTAAAAACAGAATATCCTCTTTTTTTGAAACCGTTTGAAAAAAACCAAAAATAAAGGCAAGCAACTTAATATACGGATTGTAGAAAATTGCCGCGTCAAGCTCAAGGGTTTCAATCAATTTGTGGTTGATAGCAACCCATTGCTTGGAGAATTGCGCAGGCGCTTCTTTGTTCTTATTCATAGGTACCTGGGAAGCAACGAAGGCTGCCGGTATGCCAGCGGTATCGAACACGGCGTCATTTTTTTCAAGAAAGGAACAGATACTTTTGGCCCTTGACGCATTAAAGCCGTCGGGAAAATTTTTGGCAAGTTCTTCTATGCGGGCATACAGGTGTTTTTTATTTTTAACGACATCGGCACCTTCACCGGGGAAAAGTACGAAATTAAAACCATACTTATTAGTTAAACTAAAGAGCGAATCGATGAATTTAAGAATATCGTCTTTGGGGAACCAGCCGGTTCTGTTTTGCACGGAGAGGTAATGCTCCAGAAACTCTTCAAAAAAATCATACACGTGACTGTTGGTTGCGGCTTCTTCAATGACTAGATCGAGACAATAGGAAAGATACTGCGAATAATCGGTCTTTATCTTAAAGCTCGCCGAGCGGTCGATATTAAGGGCGCTGCCTAAGAGAAGCGCATTGATAAAACTGTCAATAGTCTGTACCTGGAAAAAATTATAGTGCTCGATAAGCGTATCTATAATGGAAGATGCCTTATTTTTCGCAAAGTTTCTCTCAACGCCCAGAGCGGAAAAGATCTCTTTCTCCTGTTCCGGGTTCTCAAAGGTATCGAACGCGATCCTTTTTAAGAATTCAAGGATCCGTTCTTTCATCTCAACGGTTGCTTTGTTGGTAAAGGTAATGGCCAGAATATTGCGTAAAGGGATTTGTCCGGCAGGGCAATTGGTAAAGAGGAGTTCCAGATACCGTTTTGCTAACGCGAACGTCTTACCGCTACCGGCGGAAGCTTCGGCAAAAATTATTTCGGAAATGCGCGATGAGCAAGGTTCTTTATTATCCATAATCAGGTATATGCGCCGACGGCTTATATTTCAACAAGGGTATAGTCCAGGGAACCTAAGCCAATATCCTGCGCATATTTGAGGTGATGCAGATAATCTATCTGGGGATGGGCTTCCCGTAAGGAATCTTTCGCTTCCTGTTGTAATAGTGCATCGATACTCGCTTTATCGATACTTACCGGATCTCTGCTGAAAAAGATGCCTACGTCTTTAACAAAACTACTTTTTTCTTTATTCATGCAATCACATTCCTTAGTAATGTAAAGACAGAAATTGATATATGCGCACTTTTTACCTTTGGTCGCGGCAAAGGCATACTCGACCATCTTCTCAGCTATCAGGTTATATTCTTCTGACCACACGATATTGACTGCACCCTTAGGACAAACGCTTAGACACTGTGCGCAACCGATACATTGCTCTTTAATAACAACGTATTTCCCGTCTTTTTTTTCAATTGCTCCTGCGGGACAATTCTGCGCGCACGCTCCGCAAAATGCACAACGTGCCTCCTGTATCAAGGGACTAACCTGACAGTGCTGGGCGAGCTTTCCGCGGCGGGAGGCACATCCCATGCCTATATTTTTTATAGCTGCCCCAAAGCCGGTAAGCATGTGTCCGGTAAAATGGGATAATACAAGAAGAAAATCTATGTCCTTTAGCCCTTGAGCAACGTAACAACTTTTAAAATGTTTTTGATTGATTGTTATCTCGGTATAATCAGCCCCCCGTATACCGTCACCGATGACCACGGGAATGTTCAATTTTCCAAAGCCATGGCCAAGCGCTAAATTCATGTGGTCTATGGCATTCATTCTTTCGCCATGGTAAAGCGTATTTGTCTCAAACAGAAAGGGTTTTGCGCCTGTTGACTTTATGAATTTTACGCACGGTAAAAGAAAATTGGGATTGATATACGAGGTGTTTCCTTTTTCTCCGAAATGGATCTTTAAGGCGGTGAATTCACCCTTTTTAAAATGCGCGGCACAACCGGAACGCTCCAGGCCTTCGATGAGAACTTGAGGGTTTTTAAGAAGCTCTTCGTATGCGATTCTTTTTAAAAAAACTTCCGCCATGCTATTTTGGTGTGAAGAGAAAATAAGACATGCGAGGACCACACTTACCATCGCATGCAGGTAGCAGTCTTGCCCTTGTGTCAGATGGTTTTATCGTTGAGCTTTTGCGAATAGTAACTGCTGAATTTATCCTGCTTCTCCTGCTCTACCTCGATAATTTCGGCGCCGCAAAAATAACCGGCGCCAGGATCGATAAATTCCGACCATACGACCATTACTTTCAGCTTTACTGATTCAAAATCATCGGGGATAAAATAATTTATAAGCAGAACGTCTCCCTTGCGCCATTCGACTTCCGAGGAAAAACATATACCCATAGGGGTAATGTTTTTACTCTGGCCCTTAAATTGTTTGCCCACCTCATTCAAAGGACGCATCTCCAGGAAATCTCCCACGTTAAGACGAAGCAGTCTTCTTTTGTTATTTTCCATAGCTTTAATTATATTAGAAAACCAGCAAAATTTCTATATTTATTCTTCTCTTTAGATACGTACGCGGGTATGAGGCACTCTATTTCTTTACCGGCTGATATGCCGCCTGGGCCGCTTCCTTAAAAACTCTTTTACGCACGCTGTGCTCCAAATCAAACCTGTATATACGGGCAAGTTTGCTTAAGAGAAAAATACTTGCAGCCAAACGTTCCTCTTTATTTCTTTCTCGGGGAAAAGAGGTAATAGTCTTTTTTATTTCTGAAAGCAACTCCGTAACTTTATCTTTTGTGCGGTTCTTTACGTTTGACGCCAGGTGTTCGTATTCTTTTAAAAAAAGATCGACCAGGAACAACGCCGGCGCGTTGCGCGGCAGCCTGTCTTTGATGGTTTTACGTTGCTTTTGTATTGCTTTATGCTTTATCCAATATTTAAGAACTTCCTTTTTGGTTTTGAGTTTTTTTGAGCCGAAGACATGGGGGTGACGTACCACTAATTTTTCATTGGCACCGTTAAGGACCTTATGCGCGTCCGATATTCCTTTTTCTTTGAGCATCTCGGTGATTATCAAAAGAATCATAAAAATATCACCCAGCTCTTCCTCTACCGCAGAATAGTTGTTCTCGTTAAGTTCGTCTATCAACTCATAGGTTTCTTCCAGGAGATACTTTTTATAGTCGCTTAAGCGCTGCGCTCTGTCCCAGGGGCACCCCTTGGGCGAACGCAAAATCCTGATGGTCTTAATGAGCCTGTCGAATTCTTTCATGATTGTTTGAGCGGCGCATACACGGGGGAACCGGTAATGAGAATATCCCCTCCGCTTTGCGTAACGCTGATATCCCGTATCCAGGGAGATGTTTTAGGTAACGCATACCCTTGCCCTCCGATCGAGGTAAGCGCACGCCTGCCTCCTATGATCTTTGGCGCAATAAAAAAATAAATTTTATCGACGAGCTTCTCATCAAAAAACCTTCCCAGTGTCGCAGATCCCCCTTCCACAAATACCGAAGTTATTCCTAATGTATATAAAACTTTAAGCATTTCTTTTAGGCTAAGCCGGCCATTTTTTTCTTTTAAAAAATAAATTCGTATGCCGGAAGGAAAATTTTTACGTTTATTCTTGCTTTTTAAGGAGACAAAAACGATTAATTTTTCGGCACTCTTTTTAATCAGGTAGGAATTCAAAGGAATCCGCATGTCGGGATCAACGACAATTTTAAAAGGCGTCGTACACATACCGTTTAAATGCGGGTCGTCAGATACAACAGTATTAATACCCACCATCACTGCGTCATATCTATCCCTTAATTTTCTCGCATATACCCTGCTTTGCAAACAGGTGATCCACCGGGAGATTCCTCGATGTGTGTCTATTTTTCCATCCAATCTCTGAGCCACTTTTGCCACCACAAAGGGAGTATTGTAACGCATGTTTTTCAAGAAAACTTCGTTTACTTTTTCGGCTTCGTCACGCAAAAGGCCGACGGTCACTTTTATCCCGGCATGCTTTAATTTTTTAATCGATGCGCCGTTGACTTTAGGATTAGGATCGCGCATCGCTATGACAACCCTGCCAAAGCCTTGTTTTATAATTTCATCCACACACGGGGAGGTTCTCCCAAAATGACAACACGGCTCAAGATTAACATAGAGCGTGGCTCCCTTTATGCTTTCATCGGCATTTCTTATCGCTTCTATTTCAGCGTGAGGCAAACCGGCTTTATGATGGTATCCCTGAGCGATGATTCTTTTGTCCTTAACGATAACCGCGCCCACCAGAGGGTTTGGCGAAGTATGGCCTTGTGCGCGCTGTGCCAATAAAAAGGTTTTCCGCAAAAAATAAATATCGTTCTCGCAAGATTTCATATGCGTTACCGGTATTCTGCGCTATGTCCTTTGTGCTTTGCGTGCCTTCATCTCTTCCACCCACTCATAGGGCATGGTCACGCTGCCTACTCCCGTATATTCCTTATAGCTGCCGTGGGCATCGGAACCGCCGCATTTAAGCAAACCAAATTTATCGGCGATGCTCGTATAAAGAGAGATTTTCGTTTCGGAAAATTTTGGATATATCACCTCGATGCCGTCAACGCCGCAGGCCGCAAATTCTTTAAGCCACTCTTGATCGGGAACCAGCTGAGGATGCGCGATAAAGGCAAGACCTGAAGCTGAATGGATCAGTTCGATTGCTTCTTTTACCGAGTGTTTAAAGCGGGCGATATAGGCGGGTTTACCGGGAGAAAGGTACTTTCTGAAAGCTTCGCGTAAAGACTTTACCACGCCTTTTTCCATCAAGTACAACCCTAAATGAAGCCGCGTAGGGATGGAATCACTGACGTTGGAAAGAATTTTTGCGCTGTCGATTTTTATTCCCAATGCGTGGAGCCTATTGGCCATAGCAAAATAGCGTTCGCGGCGCAATTTTCTCATCTGCGCCAATGTTTCCTGAAACGCAGGATTTTGCGTATCGATAAAATACCCAAGCACGTGCACCTCGACATCGTTTTTTTGAGCGCTTATTTCAATTCCGTCAACAAGCTCGATGCCGTAATGCGCGCTTACTTCTCGTGCCTGCGTAAGGCCGTCAATAGTATCATGATCGGTTATAGAGATACAGGAAAGGTGCTTTTCTTTTGCGGCTTTAAAAATGGCCTCTATCGTCGCATCGCTGTCGGAAAAAGTGGAATGGATATGAAAATCACACTTCTTCGTAGAATTATCTTCCATAGTTTCCTTTTGTATGTACCGGATGTACTTTGGTATCGGTTAATCGTAAAAAAGTATACGCACGTGTCAGTGATAAAGGGGCGGAAGTGAGTGTTTACGCTTTACGATGACGGTTCATTGCTCTGAACGTTTGCATCTTTATCTTCGTTCTTCTTACTTTCCATGCGATAAATTTTATCAAGCACCCCGTTCACGAAGCGGGAAGAATCAACGTCTCCAAAACGCTTGGCCAGCTCGATAGCCTCATTGATAGATACTTTAGGAGGGATATCATCCAGGAAAAGCAATTCTAAACAGGCGATGCGCAAGATATTGCGGTCGACTATCGCCATACGGTCGATTTCCCAGTTCCGGACGTACTTTTTTATTAACGCATCAATGTGCGCTGCGTTATCGCTAACGCCCATAACAAGGGTGCGGGAAAAATCAATGACTTCCTGCTTCTGGGGTTCGTTTTCAAGATAACTCCGGAAGGCCTCTTCGCGGTCTTTCTTTGATATTTCTATCTGATAAAGAAGATGAAGAGCAATTTCTCTCGCTTTTGACCTTAATCGCATATTATTTATTCATTCAAAAGATCAACCATGTGCCAGGTAACTAGATCTGCTGATAAAGAGTAGCCATTTCCAATGCGTTTAATGCAGCGTCCCTGCCCTTGTTACCTTGTTTTGTCCCTGCACGCTCAATTGCCTGCTCGATGGTATCTGCGGTGATAACGCCAAAAATAATAGGGATATTTTTATCGAGCGAAAGCCGCGCCACGCCCTTAACTACTTCGGAAGCAATATAATCGAAATGAGGGGTATCTCCCCGTATTACTGCACCAAGGGCAATGACCGCATCGAATTTCTTGGTATCCAGCTTATTTAACGCCTGAGGGATCTCAAAAGAACCGGGAGTCCAGATGATCGTAATATCTTTTTCATCAACTCCTGATTTTTTTAAAGTATCCGTACAGCCGCTTAACAGTTCATTGCTTATAAATTCGTTGAATCTGGAAATTGCAATGGCTATCTTTTTCCCTTTGCCTGAAAAATTTCCCGTTATCTCCTTCATGTGACCTCCTGGTTATAGAAGCGGATATCCGCTTCTATGATCATTTTATAATATATGGCCTAATTTTTCTTTTTTGGTCTGTAAATAATCCTTGTTTTCTACACAAGCTTCTATTGCAATGGGAACGCGCTCGACGATCTCTAAGCCGTATCCTTCTAAGCCGATGATTTTTTTAGGGTTATTGGTAAGAAGCCGAATCTTGGTTATGCCCAAATCCGCAAGTATCTGCGCTCCAATACCGTAATCCCGTAAATCAGCGGGAAAACCCAGTATCTCGTTTGCTTCCACGGTGTCAGCGCCTTTTTCCTGCAGGCTGTAGGCCTTTATTTTATTCTTTAAGCCTATACCGCGACCTTCCTGGCGCATGTACAGCAGCACTCCGCCGGTTTTACCGATGAGTTCAAGCGCCTTATGCAGCTGACGGCCGCAATCACAGCGCCGGCTGCCGAACACATCACCCGTAAGACACTCTGAATGCACTCGTACCAGCACCGCCTTTGTCTTTTTTGTGCCCCTCTTAACATCTCCCCTTACCAGCGCAAGGTGCTCGCTTTTGTCGATAAACGATTCATAAAAATAGAGAGTAAATTCGCCGTAGTCAGTCGGCAGTTTGACTCTCTCTACCATTTTTATCAATTTTTCTTTTTTCCTGCGATATTCTATGAGCGCGGCAATAGTGCATATTTTAAGATTATGTTTTTTGGCAAACTGAATCAAATCAGGCAGACGCGCCATGGAGCCGTCTTCTTTAATTATTTCGCAAATAACCCCTGCGGGATATAAATCGGCTAACCGCGCTAAATCAACCGCGGCTTCAGTGTGCCCGGCTCTCACCAGCACTCCTCCCTCTCTTGCTTCAAGCGGAAAAAGATGACCAGGCTTAATAAGGTCCCGTGGGGAACTTTTGGGATCAATGAGGACTTCAACCGTTCTTGCGCGGTCAAATGCAGAGATACCTGTAGCAATACCCCTGGCTGCATCAACGGAAACACGCCAGGCAGTTTTATACGGGTCTTCTGCGCTGCGATGATGCATAGGCTCAAGCGATAATGCCTCGATACGCTCTCCTGTCAAAGGAACGCAGACTAAACCTCTGCCCTCTTTTATCATGAAATTAATTACGTTGGGGCCGGCAAACTGGGCAGCAGCCACTAAATCACCCTCATTTTCCCGCCCTTCATCATCAACGACAACAACGAGTTTGCCCTGCTTGATATCTTTTAATATATCCTCAATAGTACTGAACATTATTCACCTTTTATGCTAAAACCCTGACTCCTGCAAACATTAGATAAACCTAGACTTTGCATTGCTCACCAGAGCACCTACGTGGTAAACGCGGATGAAGAACGCTAAGATTTTGGAGATACCTGCCTGACCGGCAGACAGGAAAGAGTTGCAAAAAACGCAGGCATATTCGAAAAAGGATATGTCGAGGCTTTTTGCAGCTACTTTTGCCCTTCAGGGCACCTACGCGGTAGCCCAAAAGATTAGCGTTATTCGCCGTGGGCTGATGCAAATTCTGGATTTAATAGATTAACGCAACTGGCTTTAGTTGTCAAGCCTGCAGGAAGAACACCGCAAAACCGCGAAATTCCGCAAAAACGCAAAGATAGTTATGCGTATATCCGCTTACAGATCCGCGTTATTCTGCATCTAAAGCGGTTGAACGGTGTCACTAGAAAGAAAAAAAA
>JAQUOR010000019.1 GCA_028717025.1 Candidatus Omnitrophota bacterium
GCCGCCACGATTAGCAGCATAACCCATCCATGCGGCATAAATTGCCTGGCTCATGCTTTGAATAAACTGAAACTTTTCTTCTTCGTTTCCTTCAAATTCGGGACGAATCCTCGTAAGCTTTTTTCCAATCGTTTCTTCCACATCCGCAAGCTGCGTGCTGAACTTCAGCGTGACCTGTTCTTTACCGAATTCCTTGTCCAATTTCTCTTGGGCTGTGTTGAGTATTATCCGGGCAGCTTTTCTCTCTTCTGCCACCGCGCCAAAAATAACAAATTCATCTACCCCCTCATCGTTAAATTTTTTATAGAGATAAGCTACCAATGAAGCCATGCTATTACCTATCTGCTCAAATATTTCCTTAGCCTTAGTCTCATGGGGCGCCCCCTGGAGTAATTGACTTTGAATATAACGAAGCTTCGCTCTGTCATCTTTACCATATTCATAAATCCCCCTTATCCCTTTTAACTCAGCGAGCCTTACTACGCCGGCTTGAGACAGGTATATAGAATAAGTATTTTCTACCATGGTTGTTCTATGGCGCACATAGTACTCTGCTGCGGTGTTCACCACGCGGCCAAAATAGGCCAAGTAATTAGTTTGACCGATTACGTTAAACCCGATACCTCCGCCTAAGCTTGTCCCCAAAGTAAGCGCTGCAACGTTAGCTTTATTCTCCATTACAGACGCGCCAAAAGCAGCGACATCGCCGTCATTGGCAATCACCACTTCAGCCCCGAGCGTCTCTTCCAAAGCCTCATTAAGGCTCCCTAATTTTCTTGCCTCCTGCCAATACGCGCTATCATATCCTTGTCCATATAACGGCATATACCCTTCTCCCTTCCAATCCACAGCTTCAACGTCTGATACTATGGGCACTACGCCTCTTTCCGATATATCGTGGGGATCATGGTCAATATAAGTCAATTGTTTTCCCTCTCCGGCAAACATGCCTTCCATTCTTCCTAATCCATAATGAATCGGAGAAAATAAAGGCGTATACGTATCGGGCAGTCCGATCCTGCCCGGATTTACATATCTTTGTTGTCCTTTCAAGAAACGAATAAGATTTTCTACGGCACTTCCCCCGGTAGTATTAGGCGGGTCTGATTCAAGAAAAGAATTTATTGCCATGATCCTTAAAGCTGGACTTTCCTGTATCCAGGGCCCAAGCATAATGGCAGCAGGGCTTAAGTTGGAAACCAGTGTTGTGTTGGCAAATATGATCAAATCGGCTACGCGTATCGTATCTATGGCCGCGCCGTGGGCCTCAAGGTCTTGCTTGTCATTAAAATGTTCTACCATACCCGACAGCATGCTTTGCGTGACGGCTTTCGCAACATCAAGACGACCTTCTTTAGTAAGCTCTCCTTTCATGGTTTCGAGCTTTTTCATCTGCTGTAAAGTGAGCGGACGCCGGCTGATAAATACAGCGTAAAATTCGCTATCTTTATCAGCTTCATTGATGCTATCCTCATTGTTAAAAACAGTTCCTTTTTCGGTTACTACATTTAAAAAACGTCTCCCTTTTGTAGGCGTAACGACCCTATCGCCATCCCTTAAATCCAAGATCCTTGCGACTGCATCAAGTGTATCCTGCACGTCTCCCCTTCCATGGGCGATCCAATGACCCACGATCACCGTGCTCCTTAGGGGCGTCCCAAATTTTGGAAATCTCGCGTTTGAATAAACCAATGCTTCCAAAAACTTTCTCTCTTGGTTCCTATCCGGTAAACCCTTAAGTATTCCGGGCAGTTCATCTACGATCCTACGCGCTGCTTTTACTTTATCTTCCGGGGTTTCTTCCGTGCTTGACTTAAATAGCTCATCTAATTGAGCTTCCAATCGCCTCGTTAAACCAAATCTCCTCTTTTGGCTTCTCAATTCCCCTTTAAGCAAACTCGCATAATAAACCCAAAGCGCCTGTGCCAGGTCTCTTCTCTGCCTGCCAATAATTTCAGCTGATTTTTCTCTTGCAAAAACAATATCCTCCTGCGCGATGAGTCTGTGCAGTTCGCCATAAAATACCCCTACGTATTTCTGAATATCGGCCAGCGTTCCAGGGTTATTTTGCGCCCAGGTTTTAACTTCTCTAACCCTTTGTTCTGGCTGCCCCCTGCACACAACTCCAATGATGTCGCAGGATGCTTCGCGCATCTCCTCGAGCGACCCAAAGCGTTTGGCAAGCAAAAACTTAGCGGTGTCGTCTCTGGCTAAGTCCAATAAAGATTTACCAAAATCAGGCGCTCCGGTGAACCCAAAGAGAAGGCTGTAAAGCAACCAGCTCCTGCCGTCATCTATTGCCCCCGGTATAAAGGTAATATTTATATTATCGCCGGTACACTCTCTTAAATACTTTATATAATCTCCGGCAGAGCCGCGGCCGCCCCGAAGCATAACTATTTTAATCGTATCCCAGCCATGCTTTGTCTTTTGCTCATTGAACCTAAAAAGCCTCTCATACAAGGAGCGAAGCTCTTTGTTGTCAATGCCCTCAAGGTGAGCTTCCCCCAAGGCGGCTTCAAGTAACGAAATCACGTCACTTGCGTCTTTTATAATAAAATTATTCTTAAGATATTCCTTTAGTTCTGCTAAGCTGGAAAATTCGGACAATCTTTTCGGCTGGTGGAACTTATCTAATATATATGGCGGTTTCTTTTTTCGGCCCAGTATCCGGGCAGCATCCTTGATTCTTTCGAATAAATCAACAGCCTCCGGAGGGCTCCTTCCTGACCAGGTTAACGCGCTGCCGTCGCTAAAACGGACAAGCCTTCCTTTTAAATCCATTCCGATATTGCATAATTTTAAAGCGTAAAGCCCAAGAAACTGGCGTGCCATGATTTGCGAATCGTATTTGCCCATGACTATTTCATCTCTGGGGCTATCGGCATCATGCCTGCCCGCAAGCCCCTGGGTTTTATTTGTATCCAAACCGACGATCCTGTTGTCGGCTATAATATCCGGCCAGCTTATGCCCACGCCGCCAAGATCGTCTGATCCTCTTTGCTGCGCTTGGAGCACTGCTTCAATTTCTTCGATAAAACGCACAATGTCTGAAATCGTAACCGAGGTATCTCTCTCAATAACCTGCAATCTTGCAACCAGTATATCGATATCGCGGTTACGTTCTTTAAAAGGGATATTGTTCAATGTGACGGCGAGTTGAGCCAATTTACCGATAACACGCATAACATCAAAATGACTATCGTAAATCTCTTGATCCGGATGCGCACCTCTATATTCTTTCAGGTCAACCTGGGTAAATTCTCCTATTTCAACGGGATGATCTTTAGCAAAGACCAAATCGCCAGATTTTCCATACGCAACAACCCTGAGATTTGACCCGCCTACATCAAAACCAATTGTATTCTTGGGATTCATGATACACGCCCGCTTCGCAGGCTGCGATGTAACAGGCAGAGAAACGCCTTCCGTGGCCCCCGAGGTAACTGCGCTGTGTTGCCTTGCATCTTCGAACCACGCAATTTCTTCCCTGCTCTCTAATCTTCTTAATTGAAACGGGAGATCTTTATCCGGACCCAAATAGCCGTGATTGATCTGGGCTAAACTCTGTACAATATGAAAACGCGGATCACGTGGATTTACAATCGAGCTGATGAGTCTGTCAATAAATAAATTAATGATTTTATTGGGTTTCTCGGCGTAGAAAAACATATTACACGCATTAAATATATTAAGACTTGAATATATATCGTTGATCAATCTGTGAATTTCTTCTTTCCATGAATATTTTCTCGCAAGCCTTGCCCTTGGAACGTCAACACCAAAAACTTTCACCTTACCCTTTCCAAGATCGAGCACGACATTGATCCTGGCGGACCCGCTACGCGTTCTTACCGGTGACTCTTTATGTCCTCTTCGGCCGCCGTTATCCAAAGATTCCTGCTCAACAAGTTTAATAATTGTATGCGTTTCCACTGGGATTCTTCGGTCACTGATTGCTCCAAAGCTAAGGTGTGTTGCTCCCTTTGGTACTCGATAGGCAAAACGGATACTTGCGTTACCTATATAATTAGGTTCATAGAAATTAACCGGCCAAAGCTCGCTTCTTAACGTTGATTGATTGCGGTTGGGAATAATAAATTCAATGCTGGCTTCTCGGACAAGCCGATCGAGATTGCCGTTAAATGGCTGATCGTAATCAACAGTAAGATACCCTATGCGATCAGGCGTTATGGCTTGCGTGTATGTTTGAGCCTCTGGATAAAAATCAGCAAACTTAACAGCAACTGGTATTGTTCTGCGGTGTTGATCTAAATCAGTTATGTCAAGGGCGCTGAAAAGCTCAACAAGAAAAACTCGCTGATTTACCCACTCAAAAATCATATCAACCTTACTGCGAAAACCAGAAGTAACTTCTAAATGTGCGCGTTCATATTGATCTTTACCCAATGACGCCTCATGCTCCGTTTCACTTTCCATAAAATGCATGGTTTCATGGATCACTGGTATAGCAAGATCCTTTATATACGCGGAGTTTTCAATAGCATTAAGTATTTCTGCTTCTCCGATGACATTAACTATACCACACGATGCCCCAAAAATTCTATCGCCAAATAACGACCCGGCTGATGCTGCATCATCAAGTGCTTTTGACCTAAGATACGCCCAATTACTTGCACAGCTAAGCGCAGTGTTGCGCGAACGCAGAGCACGTAATTGATTAACATCCTCTAAAACGTCGCTTAAAATTAATGCAGCGCTCTCAATAGTGCTATCATCATGAACAAAGATAACTGGCAAGCCTCGATATCGCCTGCCTTCTTCTTGTGTTAAATATATAATTGTCTGCCATTGTATAAATCTTAATCCTAAAAGTAAACGAGCCAAGAAACCATTGACATTATCAACGCTTGCTTTAAGCTTATTAATTAAACTTGCTGAAATCCAGCCTTTAAATAGCTCAACATGCTCAGGTAGTATCATCCACGGCATGCGAGTTTGGTCAGCATAAGGAGCGATTGCTTCATCCTCCGCTCCAATTCCTCCGGAAACTCTTATAAAATTCCTTCTTTCATTTCCGTTCAAACTACCTGATCTATTATGATAATCAGTAAAAACCTGATTACGAATAGCGCTTATAACATCAGGAACCTCCCAAGCTAACGATAAGCCTTTAAGAGTAAGCAAATCGACAATAGTATCCATTTCTTGGCGTCCGCCATTATCAAGTGACGTTTTATGATTTTCTAATTCTTTTATCAGCGCCTCTAGTTTCACAGCTAAATCATCAGGCCCGCTTATTAATATTCCTTGGATACCCAGCGTTTGCGCCGGAGCAATGTCTCGTTCTAAACTATCCCCTATTGAGATGGAATCGCATGCTTTAAAGCAAAGTTGCGTCATTATAATTTCAAAAAGCCTGCTATCTGGTTTTGACATGCCCAGTTCGCTCGTTATATATACTCTTTCAAAAACAGAATCTAATCCTAAAACTTTAAGAATATCCTGAGTGTGCGTACGGTCATTATTTGTTAAAAGCACTACTACATGCCCGGCGTTCTTAAGAGATTCTAACGCTGGCCGGATTAGAGGGCTTGATTGCAAATGCAAATCTGCGATCTTGATTCGTGCGATATGGTAGGTTTGAAAATCTTTAAGCGGAATCCTGAGCATTTCAAATGCTTTTGCTATGGAGCGGGTTTGTCTGTCAGTTTCACGTGCAATCTGTTCACTTATCCCTTGCAATGCAGTAAACTCATAATAGTGTTGCGTATAGGCACAATCTAACTCAGGGCACACGTATAAAGTTTCATCTAAATCCAATACAATCAACCTTCTTTTGTTTCCTCCATTATCCAAAGAAGTATTATCGTCAATTTTTTCAATACGGCGGCTGTGGCGTGCTTCATTGGAATAGGGTGTGGTAAAGAAAGTATTAACAATGGCCGTTGCTAAAGCTTCGTCAGTATACTTTGCGCCTAAGACTAAAATATTTGCATCATTATGCTCTCTGGTCAGCTTTGCAGAATCTACATCCCTGCAAAGTGCGGCACGTATTCCCTTAAATCTATTTGCAGCAATTGAGATACCAATACCTGTCGTACAGATGAGTACTCCTTTTGAAAATTTAGAGCTGAGAACTCCTTTAGCCACAGCTTTTGCAAAATCAGGGTAATCGCAGGAGTCTCTTGAATAGGTTCCAAGATCTATAACATCAAAACCCATGGCAACAAGTTGTAATTTTACAAATTCTTTTAAATCCAATCCTCCGTGATCTGAACCTATGGCAATAATATTTTTCTGGTTTTCTCCTCCGTTATCAAGGGGTTTAGTATTGATAAGCGTAAAGACGTGGCGCGCGATCATAAGCTCTTCGTTGGTGGGAATAACCAAAACCTTTCGCTTTTTATCGGACGCCGACAGGGCCTTGCAATAATCAAGGATCAGCTGACGCACATGCGCATCCTTTTCGCCGATACCTCCGGTAAAAATAATCGCGTCAACGTTGCCTAAAACCATAAAATACGCACCGATATATTTTGCAATGCGGTAGGCAAAAACTTTCAATGCTATCGCGGCTCGTTTCTTTGCTATATCCCGATCTTGTGCGGCATACGCGTGAATCGCTTTGACATCTTCCTCTATCTGCGCGGGATTATCCGTATCATGGATCCCAAGCACCTCTTTTATATCTCTCATGTCTCCGGATTCAACGCCGGAAAGGCCGATGAGGCCGCTTTGGTTGTTAAAACGATCCATGACCTGGTCGAAACCTAATTTTCGTTGCTCCATCAAATAGCGCACTACTTCCAGTCCCGTATCGCCGGGGCGTTTTGCCATGACAAACCCTTCAAGCGGTCCAAGGCCCATACTTGTATCGATAGATTCTCCGTTGCATATGCAAGCCCCGCTTGCGCCGGCGCCAAGATGTATCGAGACGGCATTAAATCTCTGTGAAGGTATTCCCAACATTTCTGCGGCTTTAAGCGTAACATATTCATGGCTCGAACCGTGAAAACCGTACCTTCTTACCTCAAGTTCCACATAATCTTCCCACGGTAAACCATACAACGACGCCTCCGGCCATATCGTATGATGGAATGCCGTATCGAATACGGCGATCTGAAGTATGCCGGGCAGCGCTTTTTCACATATTTCAATTCCTTTAAGGTTAGGCGGATTATGTAACGGCGCAAGCGCAAAATATCTTCGTATAGTTGCCTTTACTTGTTCATCGATCAAAGCAGGTTGGATAAATCTTTCTCCGCCGTGGACAACGCGATGGCCGACCGCGTACGGTGTAATCGGCAGATCTCCGATAATAAAAGTAATCGCATCTTCATGACCCGCAAATTTTCCCCCGATTTTACCTATTTTTTCAAAATTATATTTTCTAAGCTGACGGCCGCTATAAACGTCGATTAATTGCGCTTTTACCGATGAACTCCCGCAGTTAAGCACCAGGATCGGATATATTACGCCATCGCAGGCAAACACAAGCGAGGTATAATATTCATCCTGGTCTGCTCCGCGCGAAACATCGAGGACTGGCTTTGCAGCACCTCCGGTGACAATAGCCAAACCCACAAACCCTGCAATCCTTTGAAATGCTTTATACGCCGGATTTGCAGTGCTTAAATCAGAGCAGACAACACCACTGTACCCTTTTTCTAAGGCTCTTCTTATCGGCATGGGGCCATCGATGACCGCAGAATCACCAACAATACTTTTCGCCCGTTTTAAGGCTTGAGTTGCCTTAGCACTTTTTGTTTGGCCTTCATAGGCAAACGCAATACGCGGTTTTTTCTCGCCGATATAGCTGCTGACATCACTTGCGGTATTAATGATGATATCCGAAAGCTGGGTATGCGTATCGGATTCCTGCGGACACTCCTCTGAGGCCATATCGGCAATGATTATTTTTCCTTCATGGCCGACGCCGGGAAAACACATAACATAATCACCGGAAGGAGTGCTGGAATCGCGCCTGGTCCCCACAAGGAGTTTTACCGACATAAACACATCGCCTGAATCATACACTTTGCCCGCCGGCATACAGTCTGCCTGGCCCGCTGCTACCATTGCTGCCCCGTAAAAAAGCGGACGAAGCTTTTCGTTTCTGAAATAAAAATTAAGGGTCGAACGCGCAGTGGTTAAGTTAAGCTCTGTCGGCTCAAACCCTCTTGCTTTACAGTAAAAAGGAGCATATTTTTCAAGCATTTCCGGCTTTACCTTACGCTTACCTTTTTCATCGGTAAACATAAGCATATCTTTGGGATCAACAATCACTGCCCCATGTATATCTAACCCCAAAACAAAGGCAGTTTCATCGATACGGTTACGTTCACCGAGGATCATCAAAGTGCCAATTTCATTTTTCAGGAAACGTTCTATGGCATAGAAGACTTCGGGGACTGCGGGGTGGCCTTCCTTGTACCAGTTAAACGCTTCGGAAACAACAAGGCGGGCGTTCTTTGTCCTTGCTTGTTCTTCAAGATCCTGCACATAAGGGGTTGCTACCTCTTGCGCGGAAATAAGCGATGTGCGCGTGCTTAAGAATTCTACGATCCCAAGGTTTGCTCTATATGAATCAACGGTAGGAAACACAAAAATATTCGGCGCTTGCCACCGAGATGCGTCAACGCCCGTTTTTCCGGCGTACGTCTTTGCTTTAAGCGCTCCATCTATTTGCAAACATCCCGGTTCCAAGACCCTTGCCTGAGAGCCGCTTTCAATAAGATATTTATTTGCTTTACGCGCGGCCTCCTGCATCACCCAGGCAAAAGGATGCTTGTGGTAGGCAACCGCTTCATCCTTTTTATTGGTCCAATAAGAAACAACGGCAACGACCGCGGGCATGCCCGCGGCTTCTTCATACACACGCACCGCATCATTGATTGCCGTTACAACGTTATTTACGATTTCTTCTTTTCTTGTATCTGCTAATTTAATATCGAGACCGTCAATCCAAGTATCAAGCGGCGCGGCGTAAACTACCTGCTCGGCCGGTTTGTATAACGCATTTTGAGGCATACGCACAAGCGCTATTTCCGTATTGCCGGTAGTAACTTTCAAAACCGCGCCAGGGGTTTCTCCTCCGTTATCAAGAGAAACAACTTCGGCGGATTTTCGCGGCAAAAACGCTAATGCTTCGATTTCAACCAGCCATTCCGTCCGGCAAATATCGCCAAGCAAATACAATGCAGGGGTATCGGGAAAATATTTCTCAACCACCTTCCTTACAGTCTGGTAATCCTGCCGATGTTTTATGTACACGCGTATTTGGGGTATGTCCTTAAGCGTTGCCCCGGCTTGCGCGACGACTAATCGTATATTATCAATGGTTGTTTCGGTTTGTTCGCGCACATCGCCAACGTGCATGACCTTTTCGCCTTTAACCGAAGCGGTGCCGGAAATAATTATCATTATATAATCCATAAGCACTGCCATGCCTCGGCTAAAAGCCGGTGACACTCTTTTATTCTTGAACTGACCGTGCGGCAAGACTTTTTTGGAGTATGCAAAAGCAGGGGTTTGTTCGGGGTTTTCTATAAAGATAATGGCGACATCGTCACGGCCGGGCTGCGCAAATAAGGCAAGCGCCTCAAAGACAAACCCTGCGCCAGCGCCGAGGCCTAAACTTTGAGCTTGCTCTTCTGCTAAGGTACCGATCCCGGTAGAAGCCGGAGGCCTTACTCTGGCTAATTTAAATAATAACTTTTCAAAAAACTTTGTCCTCTTAAGTAGAGAAATTTTAAGAAACCAGAAAGCGATCCTTATCCTTAAAGAAAGCAACCAAGAACCGGGACAATGCAGTCTGCGGCCGAATAAAACCGCTGAGCCTTTTTCGGCGGTGTCGAAAAAGAAACGACGGGCCTGATTAAGTTTCTGATATCGCTCCTGAAGTTTAGCAGCATCGTCGAAACCAACGATATCCCTTTGAAAAAGCCACGTTCTGATGACATCTTCAAATTTAAAACGGATTTCCCCGAATTCAACGCGTTCCAATGCCTTTTGCAGTTTTTGGAAAGTATTAAGGGCCTGTTCGTAAGTATCTATTATATTTTCGTCGGGTTCGATTCCGGCAACATAAAGCATCCACACCCCATCGGCTTCCAGAAGCGTTACGAATTCGCTTATCCGATGGACCTTAACACCCCGGCCTTTAACGGCGATAAGCTCTACTGCTGCCAATTCACCGTCTATCGGCGGCTGGTGGATATAGCTTGTCGCTGGAGGCACTCCTGCGCCGATGCCCTGAGCCGGTCGAAGGGCCGGCGGAGACCTTCCGTAATAATTACCGATGATTTCTTTACTATACGCCTTTTGATGGATATCGCGCAGAAATACATCTTGTTTGACCACGCAGCGATAATCAAATCCATGCGCCAGAAGCGTGGTGTCAACTTGCCTTAGCACACTCTCTAATTGCACCCCTAAAGGCGCCTCTTTATCCTCCGGCTTTACACTCATCAGCATAACCTGGTGTTCCGGCCCATTGACTATCGAATACCCCAAAGAATCAGAGGGTTTAAATTTCCTCATAAACGCACCCGTAAAATGATTTCCGCCGTTGTCGAAAGACTCACCCCTTACCTTAACGCCGGCAAATAGAGGAAATAAATTCTCTTCCAAGGTCCTTTTGATGGTATCAAAAGTTTCAGTTGTCTCCTGGAAGTCGGTCCCATGGTCCTTATCATCCAGGGGCAATAATTCATTAAATAAAAATATCTTATCGGCTGTGTACGGATAGCGAGCCGAGATGATACGGCGATGCCGGTCCTCGGCAACTAATATAAAGTCCGCGACCTCAACGGTATATGGATCTAAGGATTCGGAAATAAATTCATCGATCACTATCGGTGATAATCCTTGTCTTACGGCACATTCTTTCACCCACTTAACCGAAGGATCCCCCGAGTCACGATGGCCGGCGCTTGGCGCAGTTCCTCCTGAATACACCGCAATTATATCATCCAGCTTATGCCGCATAAGATAGTCGGCAGTAATCATATGCATTGCTGCTGAACGATTGATGTTGGAGGTACAGACAAAGAGTATGATCAACATCCCCTGGTCAAGCTTATCGGCAAGGAGCGAAAGAAGTACCTCCCTGCGGTTTTTATCGGGAGAAACACCGGTATCAGTAATGCGGCCCGAAAAGTTTCCGCCGTTATCGAGAGGGTAATAGTAAGAATTTTGAGATCCGCGCAACGGAAAGATAAAATTTATAAACAATTCAAAAATACTGTTTACAGCGTTCCAAGTTAAATGTAATACAATAGGGACAATCAACGTCTGCGTCTTATAATACGCATACGCTGCCACCAGACCAAGAAACCAGTGATGGAACCATTTCCTGTCGCCATGGCTTTTAAAAAAACTTTCAGCGCTTCCGGCAATAGCGATAAAAACACCCAGGGGCAGGTCAAAACCAACAGCTACTCCAAACAGCGGCAAGGTAAAATCAAAGATTTCTTTGAATGCAAACACGCTTACCCACAACCATTGCGCAAAGTTAAATCCCAAGAAACGGAACAATACCTCTTCTCCAACGGAAGCGATGAACGTACTCTCCAAACCTTTCTTTATCCTGGAATTTACATCTTCATCATCGAAATCTCCGGCGCGCTTTCTTAAAATTTGCAGGACAAACACAACGGAAAACATAAAACCGAGAAGATAATGCATTTTGGAAGCAAAGAACCAGCTAAAGGCTACAGAAATACTCTGCAATACCGTGCCCCAATTACTTATCACGATAAAAGGAAGGCTTGTCAGGGTTAGTGAACCAAAAAAAACAAGATAATTGAATCTGCCTTGCTCATCATCGAAGTCGGCGCGTACGGGGATTCGAGGACATTCTTGGTGCGCGCCGCACATGTCAAAAAAAGTAATCACATTGTATAGAATACGCATAAAGATACTTGAAATAACAGATGCCGCCAGCAGCGAGCGTAACACTCCGTAATCATACGGTGGATTTCTGAACAAAGAAAATAACTGTACCGGCACCCAGACAAAATATACCACCACCCCGATCAGTAACGCGAGGATGACCGCGACACCCGCGTACCTAAGCAATTCGGCATCGATCATCCCTCTCCTGGTCGGTTTTATTGCACGCGAAAATCTTCCGCCGTTATCGAGAGGTTCTCCTTTCTTGTTTAAAAATATCTTTCGAAGGAACCGGCAGGAAACAAAAATAGGGATTGCTATGGTCCAGAATCCGTACGCAGAGAAAAGGATAACGGCTGCGGCAAGTGCCAAGACCCCACCAGCCACGGAAGAGGTATCCTGGCGTTTATCCCACCGCAACCGAGTATCGTCGTTTATCGAACCTCCATTATCAAGGGAATCAGGCAAAGAGTCCTGTCGCTGTGTATTTTTTGATTCTTCCAACGCACCGATAAGTGAATCACGCAAGAGACGCTCAAACGAACCGCTGTTAAGCATGGTGCGCGTAATAAAATCGGTGCTTACTATGATATCGGGTTTACGTCTGCGTACGCTCGATACATAGCTGGACCCGATTTCGGTACGTATCTTAGCGTATTCGTATGAACCGCTTCCTTCCGTAATTCTTTGCTGACGCACAGTGACATGGCCGTTAAAACGTATCAAGAGATCTATTTTCTCTTCGTCGCTGGGCATCATCACTACCGCCTCAGCAATGACCGCATCGTACGCGCCATACTTAGCATCGAAAACAACGAAAGCATTTTCATCGCCGCGGGAGCGATACGCTTCATCCAGATCATTACGTTTTGATTCGTTCGCGCCTGATGCTATCGTTATTCCTCTTTGGACCAAAATGTCGGTGATTATTTTAATAGACGATGACTTCAGAGAACCCGGAGGGCCGATGAACACTATATTGGCAGGACCCTGACCCTGGGATTTTTTCTCTATGATAACCCGAACGATATTCCGTCCTACCTGAAGGAAAACGAGCGAAGCAAGTAAATCCTCGTAAGGGGAATCAAGGCGGATCGCCCCTCCGTTTATCTGCGTAAAGAACGCAATAACTTCCTGAGGATTTACCTTGAAATACTCATAGCTTCCCCGGACGGCGATTTCATGCGAACCGGTCTTTAATTCCGCTCTTTCGTGACGGTAAAGGTCAGCCATAAAAACGGCAGGAAGAGCCTGGGTGAGCAGTAACCAATGAAGTGTAAAGGTGATGGTATCGGAAGCATCCTCAATACTAAAGATTTTTTCGCCGCGTTCTCCGGTCAGAATAACTTTTATTTTTTTAGCAGGAGGCGCATGGATAAGAAGTCCTTCAAGTATTTGCGCAACTTTTCCCGGCACAACCGATGCATCATGCGTCGACAGGTCTTCCGCCATTAACCGCGACCACCTTTTGGTCTCAGTGACCACAAATTTACCGGAAGTATCGTCCCTGACGAGAGTAACTCTTGGTTTTAACACCTGCTCGTCGGCCCTGGCAGGATAATTTCTCTTTTCGTGCGACGCCGATGAAGACTTACCCTGATAAAGCAAAATAGCCAGTTCCAAAGTAATTGCAAATACGCCTAAGCTCCAGGTCCCCCAGATAAAACTGATAGTTGAGATAACCAGGGTAAACCAGAGCACCCCCTTATTGCCCAGGCTTATTTTCTTGCTGCTATTACTCACCCAGCTTCGAAATACCGAGTTAATAAATCCCAAGCCAAACCGCGAAAGTATTTTATATGCCAGTTCATACCCGAATATGTTTTGTATAATGTCGTGCTGGATAACGACCGGAGCGATCCTGAAGCGTATCGAATCAACCGTTCTTTTAAATTGTTTTGCCGCAGTATACTTCTCCCGTAGTGCGGCTGCTTCTTCGTTCTTTCCTTCTTTTTCGCGCAAACGCGCCTCTGCGCGGATACTTAAGTATGGTGCCAGAAAATTAACGACAGCGCTTAAGAACACGCCATGCACCAGTGAAAGCCCTGCGCGGCTTACCAGCGCCAACTGCGAGGCGGCAGCAGGAATTATGAAATCAATGCCTCTATCGACAAGGCTCGCGGTCGGACCTAAAATCAGCAGACGGAACAACAGGACTCCCGAGAAACGCATACTTGAAATCGAAGTTCTTATTTTTTCTGAATGTGTGCGGCCGATATAGTAACCGACAAGCTCGGCAACCGCCCCTTCAATC
>JAQUOR010000020.1 GCA_028717025.1 Candidatus Omnitrophota bacterium
CGGGCACCGCCGCCTGAGCCGGAAACGATTATCAAAGGCAAACGTTTTTCGTGCGCATATTCCATAATACGCGTAAGTTTTTCCCCCACAACCGAACCCATCGAACCCATGATGAAGCGCGAATCGATAATGCCAAGTGCAAAATCATGTTTTTCTATTGCGGCCTCCCCTACGATCACTGCATCTTTAAGGCCTGTATCGCGTGTATCTTCTTCAAGTTTTTCCTTGTATGATTTGGGACCCTGAAAATTTAAAGGGTCTCCCGAGACTAAACCCGGGTAAAATTCCTTAAACGTCCCTTCATCGGTAAGTAACTGGGCCCTCTCCCAGCAGGTAAGCGAAAAATGATAATTACACTTAGCGCATACTTTTAGATTTTCCTGTAATATTTTATTAAAGATCAACAAACCGCACTTCGGGCATTTTTCCCAAAGGCCGTCGGGAATATGCTTCTTCTTTGCCAACGTGTAGCGAAGGGGTTTTTTGAATATCCTCATATAAAACGCGAATTTACGCTAATTGCCCGCCAGTAGTGCCTGGCGAGGTCTCGCCTTGTGAGCGGGAAAACACGAATGACCGCTAATTCTTATTCGCGAAAATTAGCGAGTTTTGATTCGCGGCAATTAGCGTCCCTCTTTCTGAAAGCGTCTTACAACAATGCCAGAAAGGAGCTTAGGGTAAAAATACGTCGATTTTTGCGGAAGTCGATGCCCCTTATTCGCTATCGAGAATACGTCCGGAAGCGGAATGGGGCGCAAAATAAAAGCGACCTTATCGCCGGAGGCTAATTTCTTAGCCTCTTCGATATCATGCGTAAACGCAATTTGCTCATTGACCGAAAACAATGAAAGAACGAGATGATTAAAAAGATAGGTATCCAGCTTTTTATATATGACAATATCAGGTATGTTTTTTAAACTCGAGGTTTTTTTAAGCTTCAAGTAATAGAAGGTCTTGGCGCGGTAAATGCCGAGAGAAAAAACACTTTTCTCTTTTAATCTTCTTTCTAATTCTTTCTGAGTAACCTTCTGAATAAAAAAATACGTATCCAATTTTTTAAAAAAGGTATCGTCGTCTAAAGCAATACTCACCACGCGATGCGTCGGAAGTATCAACAAGCCTGCCTGGGAGTCCGTGACATAGGCAAGAAGATAATTTAAATTATCGAATTTTCCCTTGTTGTTTTTATAGTAATCGTACGCCACTTCAAAACGATGATGGCCGTCGGCGATAACTAATTTATTCTTTTCGATTTCGCCGCGAAGCGCATCGAGTGTTTTTGTATCTTGGATCTTCCACACCCTGTTGCGGCTGCCTTCAAAGTCCTTAAAATCAAGAAAGGGCGGCTTTTTACGGTACGTCGCATACACTCGCGCAAAAATTGTAAGGGGTTTGGGAACAACGACGAATATCGGACTTAAATTCGCTTCTACTTCTTTTATTATTTTTTTCCTGTCCTCCTTGGGCGCTGAAAGCGTATATTCGTGAGGAAAGATAACGTCATCCTTATCCATACACAACAACGTCAGAAAACCAAAACGCGTATAGGACTTGCCTGCGGATGTAAAACATTGTTCGTAAAGATAGAGGCTTTCCTTATCATCGTCTACCAATACGCCATCGCTTATCCATTGCTTAAAACGCTTACCAAGTTCCTCGTAATTCTGAACCTGCGTTAACAGCACATTGGAAAAATTATATGGGGATTTTTTCTGAAAATACTCCTGTTGCGCCTTATTGATGACGTCATACGGAGGGCAGACAACGCTCGGTATATCCTTAACCACTGCGGGATTATAGTAGGTTGCCTTAAAAGGAATGATAGTTGATGCCTTTTTCGCTATTGTTTTTTCGGGCATTTTTTCTCGCAACACGTGTGTGTTTCCGGTTTTTTTGCTGCCGTTGAAACACTGCTCTTCTTATAATCAGTGCTATAAAATCCGGTGCCTTTAAATATCAAACCGCTTCCCGAACCGATTAAGCGGTGCAGCTTACCCCTGCAGTGCGGACATTTGGTAAGAGGCTTATCGTTGATATTCTGGAACACTTCCGTTGCCCTGTTGCATTTCGAACATTCGTAATTATACGTTGGCATGATTCTTCTTCCTCCTCTATCGAAAACATTATATACAGGCGTATCTTTCGTTCGGTAATTTTTGAAAGATACGAAAGAAAACATTAGTTTTCTACTATCCCAGATATACCCTTGAAAGTCAATATTTTATTTAGTCCTTTCCTTTTCTATGGAGAAATGAAAAGACTTGATTACGGCGATTTTTACAATCTCTGGGATCTTTCTCCTAATCTCTGAAATCATATTTTACGCTAAAAGCAAAAAGACGCTTTTAAATGCTTTTTTGATCTTATCGCTAAAAGTATCCTGGGAGTTCACGCTTTCACCGGAAGATTTCGCAAATTCTTCAATAAGTCTGCGCTGCTCAGCAGTTAAGCGCGAAGGGATTTCTACGTTAACTTTTACCAGCTCATCACCCACACCTTTAGTATGTAAATCAGGAAGCCCTTTGCCTTTAAGACGGAAAATCTTTCCGCTCTGAGTACCGGCAGGTATCTTCATGCTCACTTTACCGTCAATGGTGGCCACCTCCACTTCGCTGCCCAGTATCGCTTTTGCTAAACTGATGGTTATCTCAATCAAAAGGTCGCTGCCGTGGCGGGTAAACACCGGATGAGGCGCGACCTCGATAATTACATACAAATCACCGCGGCTTGAGCTGCCTGATTCGCCTTCTCCGCGAATCCGTAAGTTTGAATCGGTATCAACGCCGGCGGGTATTTTCACTTTTATTTTACGGGTAACCTTGCTTCTTCCTTCCCCGTGACACTCCGGACACGGCGAGGAGATAACCGCCCCTTGACCTGAACAACGGGAGCATGTCTGGGCCAATTGAAAGAATCCGTTTGAAACTACCGTCCGCCCGGATCCCCTGCATTGCGGACACGTGATTTTCTTTGTTCCGGGTTTTGCCCCGGTTCCTGAACACGTCGTGCACGTTTCATAACGCGGAACAGTAATAGTTTTTTCCGTACCTGCTGCCGCTTCTTCAAGCGTTATGCCCACCGATATCTGCAAGTCTCTGCCTCTGCGCCGGCCCCCGGAAGTCCGACCGCGGCCTGTGCCAAAAATATCAAAGCCCAAGTCGCTAAAAATCTCATCAAAAATACCTCCACCTAGGCCCACATCGCCCATATCCTTGAAGATACTTCCGAAATCAGCACCTTTAAAAATATCTTCTTCGGCGTAACGCTGGTCTATGCCGGCATGGCCGTATTGGTCATAAAGAGCGCGCTTCTGAGCATCAGAAAGTACCGCGTAGGCCTCGGAAATTTCTTTAAACTTCTCCTCGGCTTCCTTTTTCTGTTCATGCGGAACCCTGTCGGGATGGAAACGCAACGCCAGCTCCCGATAGGCCTTTTTTATCTCATCGAGGCTTGCGCTCTTTTGTACTCCCAATATTTCGTAATAATCACGTTTTGTTGACATATTACATACTGGCCATAGAAGCTGATACACGCTGATAGTTACGCGGAACCACGCGGAATTCTATCCGCGTCTATCCGCGATTTCCATATCCGCGTTGATCCGCTTCTATTTTTTGTCCTCTTCCTTAAAATCCGCATCAATAATATCTTCGCCTTTTTTGTCTTTCGGTTCTTCCGCCTTCTGCTCAGGCTCCTGGGGTTTCTGCCCTCCTGCCTGTTGCTGCTGTTGCTTTGCGTTCGCTTGTTTGTAGACTTCCTCTGCTAACTTATGCGCCGCTTTTTGTAAGTCTTCCATTCCTGTTTTAATTCGCGCAACATTTTTGTCTTTTATCGCGGTTTTCAGATCATTGGCTTTTGCTTCGATGTCCGCGCGTTCTTGGCTGGAAACTTTATCGCCGAATTCTTTCAACGATTTCTCCGTCGCATACACTAGATTATCTGCCTGGTTAATAATTTCTACTTCCTCTTTCCTCTTAGCATCTTCAGCGGCGAATTTCTCAGCATCGCGCACCATCTTGTCAATCTCTTCCTTTGAAAGTTTCTTGGGCGCGGTAATCTTGATTGACTGCTCTTTACCCGTACCTAAATCTTTTGCCGAAACATGCACGATGCCATTAGCATCGATATCGAACGAAACTGCGATTTGCGGTACGCCGCGCGGCGCCGGAGGGATCCCCTCTAAATTAAATTGGCCCAGTTCAACGTTTCCTTCGGCATTGGCCATCTGACGCTCACCTTGAATAACACGGATGGTCACCGCTGTCTGGTTATCCGCAGCAGTTGAGAAAGTCTGGCTTTTTTGCGTAGGTATGGACGCATTTCTTTCAATTAATTTCGTATTTACTCCTCCTAAGGTCTCGATGCCGAGCGAAAGCGGTGTAACGTCAAGGAGTAACACATCTTTTACGTCACCTTTGATGATCGCCACCTGGACCGCTGCTCCTAAGGCAACGCATTCCATAGGATCTACCCCGCGCTCAATTTTCTTACCAACAAAATCTTCAACAAATTTCTGCACAATGGGCATGCGTGTAGGTCCGCCTACCATGATAATGCGATCAATCTCTTTTGCGGTAAGTTTCGCATCCGAAAGTGCCTGTTCAACCGGATGACGGCACTTATCAACGATGGGCGAAACAAGTTCTTCGAGTTTCGCTCTGTTAATGGCCATGGTCAAATGCTTTGGTCCCGATGCATCTGCAGTAATAAACGGTAAATTAATATCCGTAGTGAGGGTCGAGGAGAGCTCTACTTTTGCCTTCTCTGCTGCTTCGCGCACCCTTTGTATGGCCATTTTATCATTACGCACATCAATGCCGGTATCCCGCTTAAATTGCATAACGATGTAGTCAATAAGGGCATTGTCCATGTCGGTACCGCCAAGTTGCGTGTCACCGGATGTCGATTGCACATGAAATACGCCCTGCTCCATTTCCATTATGGTAACATCGAGAGTTCCGCCGCCAAGATCAAAAACCATGATTTTTTGCGCTTTCTGGGCCTTCTCTAAACCATAGGCTAAACATGCTGCCGTAGGCTCATTGATGATACGCAAGACCTTCAAACCCGCGATCTCGCCGGCATCTTTAGTCGCTTGTCGCTGGTTATCATCAAAATATGCCGGACAGGTAATGACTACTTCTTCGACCTTGTCTCCCAAATAGCTTTCTGCGTCTTCTTTTATCTTTTGTAAGATAAACGCGGATATCTGCTGGGGGGTATATTCTTTTCCGTATACCTTGAATTTATAGTCGCTTCCCATTTTGCGCTTTGCTGCCTGGATGGTGCCTTCGGCATTTATCGCTGCCTGGCGCCTGGCAGGTTCACCGACAAGACGCTGACCATCTTTAGTAAAAGCAACGTATGAAGGAAACGCTTTCCCGGAAGCAACGCCAGCACCCTCTGCTGAAGGAATAATCACCGGCCTGCCGCCTTCCATAACCGCTGCCGCTGAGTTAGAAGTCCCCAAATCGATTCCGATTACTTTTGCCATAACTACCTCCTCAATGAGACTTACGCTTTTTTAAGACCCTTGTCGAATCCCCCCACGGGGACGCTTCGCAGGAAAAAGCGTGTAGTCGAATTGACTTCCGAGGTGCTTCGGGTAAATTTCAAAGAAATTTACCCGATATACAGGCGCCCGGAAGTAAATTATCAATAAACCCAACGTTACATAAAACGGATATAAAAGCCCCCTTAAGAACTTTGCTCTGGATTTTGCTCTGCGGCATGTGGGCTCTTCTTCGATACTTTTACTTTCGACGTTCTAATAACTCTGTCATTCAATAAATAACCTTTTTGCAACTCTTCGACCACCGTGTGCTCAGGTAAATCTTTATTTTCTACCTGCATTAATGCCTCGTGAAAGTGCGGGTCGAAAATTTTCCCTTCTGCTTCAAGAGGTTTAATCCCATGCTCTTTAAGCATTTCGTACAAATGCGCAAGTATCATTTCCACACCCTTTAAAAATACCGATAAATCCTGATGCCCTTCTTGAGAAAGGCTGACCGTACGTTCCAAATCATCAAGAATGTTAAGCAATTCAAGAAGGATTTCTTCATTGGCGTACCTGACTAAATCCTGCTTCTCTTTCTCCAGGCGCTTACGCGTATTGTCAAAATCGGCACACGTACGCAGATATTTGTCCCAAAGCGCATCATATTCCGCTTGTTTCTGCTTTAAAAGATCTTGCGCACTCGCACAAACTTGGTCTTTTTTTTGGACCTCGGCATTATGCGCTTTCTCTTTGGTCTCTTCTTGCTCTTTTTGATTGTGCTCGTGATTTTTATTCATACAGCATCTCAATAATTTTTTTCAGCTCATTTTTCGTCGAATAAAGACATGAAGCGGCTTTTGTATAGTTCATGCGCATCGGCCCTAACAACGCAAGCGCAAAAGAAAGCTTCTTTTCTTTTGAGCCGGAAACCATCAAAGAGCAGTCTGATATCTCTTTAAAACCTATTTCATCACCGATAAGGATTCTCACACGTTCATCCAGATACTGAAACAATAAATCGCCAAGCTGGTCTATCTCGACCTCCAGCGCGTAAAAAAGGCTTTTAAGTCTGGTGATGTCCTCGAACTCCGGCTGCTCCAGGATAAATCGCGTCCCGCGGAAAAAGAAATGCTCGTCCTTACCCGCTATAGCAATCAACGAGGTATACCCGCTCATCTTCGCTAAAACATCAAGCGTATAGTTAATACCTTCCTCCATGTCGACGATCTGCTGAGAAGCGATATCCAGCGTCACCGGATAATCCTGGATGAAATCATCTTCCTTAAGGTGCTCAACGTAGCACTTAAAACCCGTCTTGGTCGGGATCCTGCCGGAAGACGTGTACACGTGCGAAAGCAACCCTTTTTTTTCGAGGTTCTCCATGACATTACGCACGGTGGCTGAAGAATACGGTAGATTGTATTTGGTGCATAAATGCGTAGAGCTTATCGGCTTTGACTCATTGATATAGCTCTCTATCACCAAATTAAGGATCTCTTCTTCGCGTTCTTTAGTATCGACAAATCGTACCATTTTTCCTTCTTCTTAGCACTCTTAGGCCAAGTTTGCCAGATATATTAACACACGCCCCAGCCTGCGTCAAGATGAACTAAGACGCTGATTACCGCGAATGAAACAATGCGAATCACCGCTAATCCTATTCGCGTCTACGCTTACCTATATAGTACCCGGTTCGCCCTGATAATCAAACGTACGCTTATCAATCCTGGCACTTAGATGTCTGTCGATCTTGTATTTTACCTTATCAAGCTGCTTGGAGAGAGCTGAAAAGTTCTTATTAATTGCCTGAGCAAGCTTTTCGGAGCGGCCTTCAGCCTTAATGACACGAGATGGTAAATAAATATGCGAGCGGCAGAAATACTGTTCCCGGTGCGGATTCTTCTCTATGTGCACCGAAAGATGTATCGGATCGCCCTTGCGAAATAGTTTTATTCGTTTTTCGATCTTAGCAATATCCTTCTCTAAGACCCCTTCAACGAATCCGCTGCTCTCAAGATACTTAAATGACACATCGATCTTCATAGACACTCCTTTTTTCAAACGCAGATTATCGCGAATGCAACACAGATGATCGCAGATGATTTATCTGCGGGAATCCGCGTTAGATGTGCGTGTATCTGCGTTATTCGCCACCTTAAAAATTATTTCTCTCCCTTTGGAATCAACAACGATCATATCGTTCTCTTTGAATTCCCCCGCGATTATCTTAAGGCTTAAAGGATCAATCACCAGTTTCTGAATGGTACGTTTTAAGGGACGCGCGCCGTATTCGGGACTGTAACCCTTCTCCGCGATAAACTCTGCTGCCTTAGGGGTTAATTCTATCGCAATTTTTTTAGCAATCAAGCGCTCTTTTAATCCCTCCATCTGGATACTTACGATTTTTTTAATTTCATCCAAGCCAAGACTGTTAAAGAATATCATCTCATCCAGACGATTTAGGAATTCTGGCCGCATTTGGCTTTTAAGAAGCGCACGTACTTTTTCCTCTATTCCTTTCTTGGCACTGGTGGGATCATTAAAAAACTCGTTTCCCAGATTAGAAGTCATGATTATCACGGTGTTCTTGAAATTTACGATTCTTCCCTGTGAATCGGTCAAATGGCCCGCGTCAAGCACCTGCAACAGGATGTTAAACACATCCGGATGCGCTTTCTCTATTTCATCAAAAAGCACCACTGAGTATGGTTTTCTACGTACTTTCTCGGTCAATTGTCCACCTTCTTCAAACCCCACATACCCGGGTGGAGCACCGATAAGCCGGGAGGAAGAAAATTTCTCCATATACTCGCTCATATCAATGCGTATTAAATTCTGCTCACTGTTAAAAAGGAACCAGGCAAGCGTCTTAGCTAATTCGGTTTTTCCCACCCCGGTAGGCCCTAAGAATAAAAATGAACCAAGCGGTCGCTGAGGGTCGGACAAACCGGAACGGCTCCTGCGAATGCAGTTCGCAATCAACCCGATTGCCTCATCCTGGCCCACAATCCTTTTTTTAAGTTCATCTTCCATTGCGAGAAGTTTAAACGCTTCATCCTCCATGAACCGGTTGACCGGAATACCCGTCCAACGGCTCACCACCTCAGCAATGTCTTCTTCGTCAACTTCTTCTTTAAGTATTTTTTCTTTTTTCTGTACTTCTATAAGTTCCTTATTGAGTCCTTCTAATTTCTTGCTCAACTCAGGAATTTTACCGTATCTGATTTCGGCAACTTCATCCAAGCGCGCCCGGCTCTGGGATTCCTGTGCTTGAAGCTTTAAGCTCTCTATCTCGCCTTTGATTGCGCGCAAGCCCGTGATAAGGTCTTTTTCTTTTTGCCAATGCTCTTTTAAAACATCAAGACTTGTCTTTAACTGTTCCATGTCTTTTTCGAGTTTCTCGAGTTGCTGGCGGGAACTATCGTCTCTTTCCTTACGTAGAGCCTGTTTCTGAATTTCCAGTTCGATGATTTTTCTCTCTAAGCTATCGATTTCTTCCGGTTTGCTGTCGATTTCTATGCGCAGTTTAGACGCTGCTTCATCAACCAGATCAATTGCCTTATCCGGCAGGAAGCGTTCGCTGATGTAACGGTTCGAGAGCACCGCTGCGGCAATCAACGCGGAGTCTTTAAGGCGGACTCCATGATGCACTTCGTATTTTTCTTTTAACCCCCGCAAAATAGCAATGGTCTGTTCTACGCTGGGTTCACTCGTAATGACCGGCTGAAATCTGCGCTCCAATGCCGCATCTTTTTCGATATGCGTGCGGTATTCATCGAGCGTAGTCGCGCCAATGCAACGCAATGATCCTTTGGCTAACGCCGGCTTTAACATGTTTGCGGCATCGACCGCGCCCTCAGCCTGGCCTGCGCCTACCAGGGTGTGCAACTCATCGATAAAAAGAATAATTTCACCCTCTTTGGCTTCAACCTCTTTTAAAACCCCCTTGAGACGCTCCTCAAATTCACCGCGGAATTTTGCTCCCGCGACAAGGCTGCCTAAATCAAGCGCAACGATCCTTTTGTTTTTTAAGCCTTCGGGGACGTCGCCAAGGGCTATTCTCTGGGCCAACCCATCCACAATCGCAGTTTTACCTACTCCGGGCTCGCCGATCAAAACCGGATTATTCTTTGTTCTTCTGCTTAAAACCTGGATAACTCTGCGTATTTCTTCATCCCTGCCTATGACCGGATCGAGCTTGCCTTTTTTGGCAAGTTGCGTCAGATCTCTGCCGAATTTTTCAAGTCCGGCATAGGTATCTTCGGCGCTCTGTGAATCTGCGCGGTGAACTCCGCGAATTTCCTTGATAACTCGTAAAAGATCTTCGGTATAGATACCCTGTTTGGAAAGATAATTATAAAAAAACATATTGCGCTGCCGCGCTATAGCGATGATAAGCCCTTCTGAGCTGATATACTCATCGCCGAAATCATGCGCGAAACTCTGCGCAGAATTAAAAACTTCCGCCACAACGCTTGAAGCGCGTATTTCTTTGGTGTCCCCATAGACTTTGGGCTGCGCGTTAAGATATTCTGTAAGATGCGTGCGCAGGTCGGCGACGTTTACTCCTAATTTTATGAAACTATCGTTAATGATCCCTTTCTCGTCTTCAAGGAATGCAAACAAAATATGCTCAGGCAAAAGCATCTGGTGTTTAGAATCTTTCGCCAGCGCTATTGCTCTGGTAATGGCTTCCTGCGCTTTTAAAGTAAATTTGTCCAGATTCATACTTCTCCTTCTTCTTTTTGTGCCTGCCCTTCTGGTTAAATCTATGTAAACTGCGCGCCCGGAATCTCCTTTGAACGGAAATCCACGACTGCCGTTAAAAAGCGGCGGGGCGCGCAGCAGGCAAAATCCTCGGGTACTATCGGTTACGTTCTTTTCTCGCTCTGCGTTCGCATCTTCTGTTTGTTTAGCACTCTTAGTGCCTAAGTGCTAAACAAAGCTTAAAAAAAACCTATATCTCATGCTCCATTTCCAGAATGATCTTTACACCTTTAACGTTCACGCCTTTATCTTCCATAAGATACTTTACATATTTAAGAAGTTTTATGTCTGAATAGGAAAAAAGCTTCTTCCTCCTACTCTTTGCCTTCTGCTCTAAGATCCCTTCCCTTAATATGTCGTGCAGCGTCCAATAATGTAAATGTACAAGCTCACAGACCACATTTACCGGGAAAACCGGTTCGTCAGACGGTATGGAAACCTCGAATTGTTCTTTTTTAGTCTCCTTTTTCATCTCAGTTATATATAACATATTTATAAAAATTTGTCAATATTTTTTTAATTATTTTTTAAAAAAAATCTAATAATTTTTAAATATTCGCATGGTCAATACCCCGCGTAAATACCCCTGACAACTAATACGGTATCGTAACGCGATATTGCGGAAAGATGGGTTTTAAGAGGTGACGGGAAGCGTGATGTTGTATTTGGTGAGTATTCTCTGTTTCTCTTCGTCGTATTTCTTACTGATATGCACAAGCGTACTTTGCGAATACTTGCTCCAGTATTCTCGTAACTCCGCGATAGTAGCAAAACTATCGACGGCGCCGGCGAAACGTTTTGTTTCTGCTTCTGCGGTACTTAACGCGTATGCATGCAACGCCTGACACTCTACAGGCGGATACATTTTTTTTATCGCTCCTATTTTCTTGTTGAGATCACTAACTGCTTCGTTTAAAGTTTTGCGATTCGCTTCGGTGATATGGCCATCAACACCTGTCGCAAACTTGCTTTGCGCAACGCCGACCACACTGGCTATTCCACTTCGTGCCGCATCCAACGCTTCTATAAAGCTGGCGACCGCGTGCATATGATCTTCCTTTATGGTTATCTTCAACACTCCGTCCTGGTGCGAAGCGGAACGTACCGCATAGAGTGTTTTCGAATTTTTCTTTTTATCTTTCTTAATTTGTGCTATGTCGTCTTTCCAGTATTTTAAGGGAATACCGGCATACATGATAGTCAGATATGCGTCTGTTTCTTCGACGATAGCACCCTCCAGCGACTTGCCTGACTTAAGGATAATGGTATCAGCCATGGCAGGAAGAAGAAAATAAAAACTGGCCCCCAGAATGCAACAGATTAACGTGTGCTTTTTCATAAACATTTATAAGATTGGTATTTCTATATTGTACTTGGAAGATATCTTTTCCCTTTCGAGGTTGTACTTTTTCTTAAGTTCTTCGGTCTTTCTTTTCGGATGTTCTTCCCAGTACTTTATCAAATCCTTGTACGTAGATAAACTACTCAATGAACTGCTGAAACGATCTATTTCAGCTTCTGTGACCCTGAGCGCATAATCCCGTAAATCTCTGCATTGCGCGGGAACGGCTATTCGTTTCATCTGCTCTAATTTATTTCTACCGTCTTTCTCTGCCTCTCTTAAAAATTTACGATTAGCCTCGGTGATTTGGCCATCGCTACTCATTTGCACAGCAAACTGCTCCTTTGCTTCTACGAGAGCGTCTTTTATTCCATCGCGTAGCGTCTCAAGTTCTTTTACGAACACAATGATTTCCTGTTTGGGATCTTCCTTGATGGCAATAGTGATAGTCTGTTGCCCGGTGGACTTAGGGCGCGACTGAGATGTCGGCTGTGGTGAGGGATCCTGTGGCGTTGATACCTGCTCGGGTTGCGAAGCGTCCCCGGTAGGGGGCTGCGATTTAGTGATTTCCTGTATTTCTTCTTTCCAGTATTTTAAAGAAATCCCGGAGTAATCCAGAATCACATACGCATCTGTTTCTTCGATGATTTTACCTTCGACTGACTTACCTGTTTTAAGAAGAAGGGTATCGCTAAAGGCAGGAACACAACACAGGATAACGGCGACGAACAATCCACTGATTGTGCCAATGTATTTCATGGTATTAATTATAAAAATATTTTGATGCTCCTATTAGTAGAAGTATATCACTCCTTTTTCTTCTGACAAGTACTTTTAAAATAGTGCTGCGTACAGCGTACCGAGTACCGAGTTAAAAAGAACAAAACAATATAACGTTTCTTACACAATACTCAATACGCAGTACTCTGTACTGATAAATCCTATATTTCAGATACGGTGATTCCCCGTGCTTTTAAATAAATCAGTGCATTATGGTTCGCTCGCACCCAATACACGGCTTCATTTTCCTGATAGGTTTTTTTCAATACTTCACAATTGGTATGGATATAATCGATCACGTCCATCAAGGTAAAAGGGATTTTCAGAATAACTTCGACTGTATCTTTAAAAAGAATAGCGCCTATAGCCTCCTGTACCGTTTCGAGGTTAGTTTTTTTAAGAGCTGAGATAAAGAGCGCGTGCGGATATTCCTCGCGCAGTTGTCGTAAACGATCTTGGTCGACTACGTCTATCTTATTGAAAATCAGTAACACCGGTTTTTCGCTAAGTTTTAAGTCTTTAAGGACACTATCCACCGATTCGCGCAGGCGCGTGATATCCGGACTTGCAGCGTCAATAACATGGAGCAGTATGTCGGCATAATAGAGCTCTTCCAGCGTCGCTTTAAACGCCTCAACAAGCTTTAGCGGTAACTTATAAATAAAACCTACGGTATCAGTGAGCATGGCGCGCTGATTGCCGCGCACGCTGAAAGTCCTGCTGACAGTATCGAGGGTGGTAAATAACGTCGAGGCTGTTTTCTCTTGGCCTTCGGTGAGCGCGTTAAAGAGAGTCGATTTGCCTGCGCTGGTGTAACCCACCAGAGAGCAAACGCTTGTTTTTTCTTTCTGCCGTTTTTTGCGTATGACGTCGCGGTACTGCTTTATGCCCTCTATCTCGCGAGTTAAACGTTCAATGCGCTCGGTAATCCTGCGTCGGTCAATTTCCAATTTTTTCTCGCCCGGCCCTCTGGTGCCGATGCCCCCTCCCAAACGTGAAAGTTCAATACCTTTGCCTTTTAAGCGCGGCAGAAGATATTCAAGCTGCGCCAGCTCAACCTGCAGCATTCCTTCCTGCGTATGCGCATGAGCAGCAAAAATATCAAGAATAAGCTGTGTGCGGTCAATGGTTTTGACCAGAAGAACATCCTCCAGATTCCTCTGTTGGCGCGCGCTTAATTCGCTGTTAAAAATGACTACGTTTGCCTTCTTCTCCTCTACTATCTGTGCAATTTCTTCTGCCTTGCCTTTACCTATATAGAGGGCAGACGCGATTGCCTTTAAATTAACCAAAACAGCATCCTCCACGAGCAACCCGGCAGAAAGAACCAAAGTTTTCAGCTCCTGCGCTAAAGCGTCTTTAGACCAGCGTTCCTTAACCGTGTGCGTTATGATTAATAAAGCTTTTTCTTGTTGTTTGGTTTCGTACATATTTAATCATAGAAGCGGATTACCGCGGATAGTTACGCGGAATCACGCTGTTTGCATGCGCGCCAAATCATATAT
>JAQUOR010000021.1:0-11369 GCA_028717025.1 Candidatus Omnitrophota bacterium
AGCTTTACAAGGCGCAGGTGAATCTTATTACCGTAAGTGAAGTGTTAGGACACGGCCGGCAAAAAGGGGTTACTGAAGTTTATCGCGGAGCGAAAGAGACAGGCAATCTCCTGCGGAAAATCCGCCTGGAAATTGCAGTGAACGATAATTTTATCGAACCTACCGTCAAAGCCATCGTTAAAGGAGCCAAGACAGGGGAGACCGGTGATGGAAAGATATTTGTCTTAGATTTACAAGAATGTATCCGTATCCGTACGGGAGAGAAAGGTTCAATGGCGATCGGCTGATTGCTTTTTAAGGTAAGTCTTTATGCCGGACATTTGCGTCTGGATAGGACCATCCCCTTAAAGCATATCGTTATAAAAGGGGTGCCTTTCTTTGGAAGGTACCCCTTTTTCTATGCATAAAAATATTGACAAAAAGACCGTACGCAGTAGAATACCCCTTCACCAGTTGATATATAAAGAGAGGCTGAGGTCTTCTGATGTTGTATATCGGAAGACTTTTTATTTTTCGTACGTATAGGAATGGTTTTTAAACTTCCATAAAAGGGGAAAGGCACCGCATGCAGAGTGAGTCTTCTTTACTGCTTATTATTTTTGTTCCGATAATAGGCGCATTTTTGCTCCCTTTGTTGGGCCGCATAAATATCCGATTACGCAATGTTTCTGCCCTTCTTTTTGTATTATGTCCGTGTGCGCTTTCCTTTTCGCTGCTTAAGCCCGTTACTTCCGGTACGATTATAACTTTCGCAAAATACTTGCCGCTGGGGTTAAATTTTGTTCTGGCTGCGGATGGTTTGGCGGTATTTATGGCCTGTACCTCTTCGCTCATCAGCACTATCATTGTCCTGTATTCGCTCGGATATATCAGCCACTACGAGAATCAAAACGAATACTATTCCATGGTGACTTTGTTCTTAGGCGCAATGATGGGATTGATATTGAGCGCCAATCTGATACTGATGTACGTTTTCTGGGAAATTACCGCTATCACCAGCTGGCGGCTCATTGGTTTTTTTAGAAAAAAGAACGATGTCTTGCGTGCCGATAAAGCATTTATTGTAACGGTATTTGGAGCCCTCTTGATGCTTCTTGGATTTGTGAGCATCTATCAACAAACAGGTTCTTTTGATCTTGCGGTTATTAAAGCGCATTTTCGACACAGTCCTTTACCGAATGCTGCGGTAGCATTGATCCTTGCGGGTATACTTTCCAAGTCGGCAACACTTCCCTTTCACACTTGGCTTCCTGATGCCGGCGTAGCACCTTCGCCGGTGACGGCATTACTGCATGCGGCAGTGCTCGTTAAGATCGGTGTGTATGTGTATGCCCGTTTTTTTATTGCCAGCTTTCCCGTTGCAGTGGCTTGGCAGACGATTGTGCCCTGGATTGCGGGGATAAGCGCGCTTGTATGCGGGGGAGCAGCGCTTATCGATACTGATTTTAAGCGAATCGTAGCGTATTCTACTATCAGCCAGATAGGTTTTATTTTTCTTGGACTTTCCTTAGGCAGTGAAGTCGGAATTTTTGGCGGCCTCTTATACATCTTGATGCATGGAATCGCTAAAGCAGGATTATTCTTGTGCGCCGGCATCGTAGAACAGAATACTAAGATAAAAGACATTACTAAGCTTGGCGGGCTTTTTAGCGTGATGCCCTTTACCGCTGTTTCTTTTCTGTTTTGTGCATTCTCCGTAATGGGAATACCTCCTTTCGGGGGATTTTTTAGTAAGTACATGGTGTTTTCTGCGGTTATTGGGAAAGGAGGCTTAGCGCTTACTTTATTATTTCTTATAGGCGCTATTTTAACGATACTTTATTTAGCCAGGCTCTTTATGCTGGTATTTACCGGAGAGCTGCGTACTCCCGGAGTGCGGGAAGGTTCCCCGGTCATGGTTGCTTCGGTGGTAATGCTGGCAGTTGTTTCTCTGGCCAGCGGATTTTTTATTAATTACCCTTCAGCCATAGCTCAGTTTACGGTTACCCAGATGCTGGGGAAATTTTAACGATGAATAACACAATGTTACTCTTACCTATACTTATACCTTTATTATGCGGCGTTGCAGTTTTGTTAGTTTCTAATAAACTGCACGGCCTTATAAAAGCCATAACGATTGCAGCGACCGTTCTTAACCTGGTAATAACAATAGTCCTTTTCAAACAGAATGCTTATTTTTCTTTACCGTGGTTTGGTTTTGGTGTAGATTTTGCTTTACGTTTGTATCATTTCAGCGCATTCATTATTTGTGCTGCAGCGGGTTTTGGATTCCTTCTCGCTCTTTATTCAAGCGTGTTTGTTCAAAAAGACAAGCGTCCGAATCAGTTCTTTTCTTATTTTCTCATTACTCTGGGACTTACCAACGGCGCGGTGCTTGCCGATAATTTATTTCTTTTAGTTTTCTTCTGGGAAGGTTTGCTTTTGGTTTTATTCGGGATGATTGCCATAGGCAGCGCCAATGCGTTTAAAACTGCGATGAAGGCGTTTATTATCGTTGCCATTACCGATTTGTGCATGATGCTTGGCGTTGCGTTATGCAGCCACCTCGCAGGGACTTTTACGATTTCAAAGATACACCTGCCTTTAACAGGAGCAAGCTCAATTGCCTTTGTGCTGCTTATGATCGGCGCTCTATCAAAGGCAGGTTCAATGCCGTTTCACAGCTGGATCCCTGACGCAGCCATTGATGCGCCGCTTCCCTTTATGGCGTTTGTGCCGGCGGCCCTGGAGAAGCTCTTAGGCATATATTTTCTTACAAGGATTTCCCTGGATATGTTTCAGCTTTCGCCGCATTCCTGGTTAAGCACCTTATTGATGGTGATAGGCGCATGCACGATACTTCTTGCGGTCATGATGGCCCTTATCCAGAAAAATTACAAGAAGCTTTTATCGTATCATGCCATAAGCCAGGTCGGTTACATGATCTTAGGCATCGGCACTGCGGTTCCTGCCGGTATCATCGGCGGACTTTTCCATATGATAAACAATGCGCTCTATAAAAGCGGTCTTTTTCTCACTGCCGGTTCGGTTGAAAAACAGGCCGGCACAACCGCACTGGAGGAGCTGGGCGGTTTGGCGAGAAAATTACCGTTGACCTTTATCTGTTTTATTATTACTGCGATATCAATATCCGGCGTGCCGCCTTTCAACGGTTTTTTTTCAAAAGAGCTTATCTATGAAGGAGCGCTTGAGCGGGGATTCATATTTTACGCAGCCGCAGCGCTTGGGTCGTTTTTTACCGCCGCGTCATTTTTAAAGCTCGGACACGCAGCATTTTTGGGCCAAATATCTCAAAAGCATAAAAATGTCAAAGAAGCACCGCTGGCAATGCTTGTCCCCATGATCGTTATTGCATTCTTCTGCATACTTTTTGGTTTGCGTAGCAGTTTACCCTTGCAGAAATTAATGCAACCCATATTACACCAATCTAATTTTACCGGCCACCAGTTTGCGGGTTTTCACCTGAATATAAAACTTACCATCATAACCATCGTGGTATTGGCCGCGGCACTTTTGAATCACATCTTTGGCTTTAAAATGAAAGGGAACGCTTTACACGCGGCAGACCATATACATCATGCTCCGGTTCTTTCGTTTTTCTACGCAAAGGCAGAGAAGCGTTTATTTGATCCTTATGAAATTGGTTTGAAGATTACCGCGGTGTTTGCAAAAATAGCTTTTTGGATAGACAGAGCCATAGACTGGCTCTATGAAACATTAGCAGTCAAGATCGTCGCTTTTTTCGCTCATATGATGAAGCGGCTGCATACCGGTAACTACGGTACGTACTTATTCTGGTCGCTGGTAGGAATGGCATTTGTGATTATATTTTTGGTACGTTCCTTGTAGGAAGATTGCGGAGATTGGAACATGATTACAGAGATTTTATGATCGCTCGAATCTATTCTTAGTCTCTGAAATCATTTATAGGAAAATACATATGTTACTTTCATTACTTATTGTAGCTCCTTTATTGCTCGTGCTCATTCTAAACCTTCTACCGCGGGGGGTTCAGCGGCACACGGGTTTCTGGTGTGCAGCTTTGTTCGGTTTAACGCAAATCGTTTTAGTCCTGTTGAGCGTTTTTAATCCCCAGGTTACACGCGTTAACCCTTTCGGTCCGCTGTTTACGATTAAAGTTTCGGTTGACAGTTTGAGCCTTCTGGTGCTTTTATCGATAGGTATTATCACGTTCGTTGCTCTTCTTATGGTTCGGTATTTTATTCTCGAGCGCAACAGTGAGTTTAATTTCATCAACCTTTTGCTTCTTACGACGGCAGGGTTAAACGGTGTTACCATCTCCGGCGATATCTTTACCATGTATGTATTTCTTGAGGTTGTCTCGGCTGCGTCATTTATTTTAATTGTGATCAACCGGAAAAAGCCTGCCCTTGAAGCTGCGTTCAAGTATATTGTACTTTCAACCCTGGCGACCATCATGATGCTTTCTTCTATTGCGCTGCTTCTGCTTATTGCAGGGGATACGCATTTCGCAAGCATCAGGGCCGCCTTTCATTATTCATCGCATAATTTCCTCTTTGTCTGCGCGGTCGGATTTTTTATATGCGGTGCTTTTATCAAGGGAGGAGTGGTCCCGTTTCACGGATGGCTTCCCGAGGCCTATTCAGAAGCGCCTGCGCCGGTATCGGTGTTGTTGGCAGGCATTGTAACAAAAACAGTCGGGATATATGCATTGATACGCATTGCGAATTCAGTATTCGGAGCCCATTTTGCGATCAATAATTTATTGTTATTCGGCGGCAGTCTTTCCATCGTGCTGGGAGCGCTGGGCGCTCTTGCGCAGAATGACCTTAAGAGGATACTGGCCTATTCAAGCATCAGCCAGGTAGGCTACATTGTGATCGGTCTAGGTTCAGGCACTGCTTTAGGCCTGGCCGCAGCGATGTTTCATCTTTTTAACCACTCTATTTTTAAGGCACTTCTTTTTGTAAATTCAGCGGCGATAGAAGCGCAAACAAAAACACGTAACGTCGATGCCATGGGCGGTTTACAGGCAAAAATGCCTTATACCGCAGCAACTTCGGTGCTTGCAAGCCTTTCTGCCGCGGGGGTCCCTCCTTTGGCCGGATTCTGGAGCAAGCTTTTGATAATCATTGCGCTTGTTACTTCAGGGCATACGGTATGCGCGACAGTTGCGGTCGTGGCGAGCGTATTAACACTTGCGTATTTATTATTCTTACAGAGAAAAGTTTTTTTCGGCAGTTTAAACGAAAGCCTGGCGCACGTGAAAGAAGTAAACGCAGGCTTGCTGTTGCCCGCCATAGTACTTGCAATCATAACCGTGGGAGCCGGTATATTTTTTCCGTTCCTGCTAAAAACGTTTATACTGCCGATTGAGAGCGTTTTTGGAGGCTAACGATGACTATCAACATCATATTGCTTATTATCTTAATGGTGGTTGCTCTTTGGGCCGTGATGACGCGCAGTCTATTGCGTTCGGCCATCGGCCTGGCGGTCACCAGTGCGATACTGACCATGCTGATGTTTCGATTGCATTCGCCGCTTGCGGCAGTCTTTGAACTCTCGGTGTGCGCGGGGCTTATCCCGGTTGTGTTTGTCAGTACGATAACGCTTACGCACCCTTTAACGCCCAAGGAAATATTGCAGCACATGAAAGACAGGCTCAGCAGGTTCTGGTATCTCCCGTTCATCGTGGTGTCGTTAGGTATTGTTTTTACTTTTATACATCTGAAGTCTAAGATGCTTTTCCCGGTCACCGAAACCGGCACGGATGTGCGGTTCCTGTTGTGGTATTTACGACCCCTTGATTTGATCGGGCAGATATTGATATTATTGGTCGGGGTATTCGGTATTATAGTAATTTTTAAGGAAAAGAAAGAAAATGAATAGCGATATTTTAGGATTATTCTGGTCTTTCGGCCCTTTTATCATTATGCTTTTTATTATAGGGTTATATTGCATATTCGTGACGTATAACCTTATACGGGTACTCGTGGGCATCGAAGTTTTAATGAAGGCTGTCACGCTTCTGATAATCGTTGCGGGTTTTGTCACGGGGCACACTGCGCTGGCGCAGGCAATCGTGATCACCCTGATTGTGATTGAAGTGGTTGTGGTGACGATTACCGCAGGTATTATTATCGGTATCTGGCGGCACAATGATTCCCTGGATACCCGTAAGATCCGGCACATCAACGATGAGGGGGCGAGCAATGAGTAGATTGTTGTTGATGCCGCCGGTTGCGTTTATACTTTTGTTTCTTGCCGTCCGGATAACTTGTTCGTTATTTTCGAAAATAGCCTATCATCCGAAAAATATATCAGAAGGTTCGCGTAAACCCTATGCCTGCGGTGAAGACAGATACGATCACATGGCGCAGCCGGATTACAGCTCGTTCTTTCCTTTTGCTTTCTTCTTTACTATTGCGCATGTCGCTACTCTTATTTTAACGACGGTTCCCATGGAAAGCACCAGGGTTTTGACTATAGCATTGTTATATATCGGCAGCGTTTCGGTTGCGTTGTGTATTCTGTTTAGGAGGTAATATTCATGCACGTGATTGAACGAATAGTAAACTGGGGGCGCATTAAGTCTCCCTGGATATTGCATTTTAATACCGGAGCTTGTAATGCCTGCGATATCGAACTCATCGCGACCCTTACGCCGCGCTACGATGTTGAACGGTTCGGCGTGCAATTGAAAGCGACTCCCCGTCATGCCGACATCCTCGTGTGTTCCGGCCCGGTCACTAAGAAAGTCGACGAGAGGCTTAAGCGGATATACGAGCAGATGGCGCAACCTAAGTTTGTGATCGCAGTCGGTACCTGTGCCTGCAGTGGAGGGGTATTTAAGGGCTGTTACAATGTTGAGGCGGGGATCAATTCGGTGATCCCTGTTTCTGCCTATGTTCCCGGCTGCCCCGCGAGTCCAAAAGCGATCATGGATGGTATAGTGAAATTATTGGGAAGTTTAAAGGAAAAAAAATAAAAGAATACTATGTCTTCGGAAGAGAAGATAAAACAAGCATTGGTGGGTAAATTTAATTTTCTTGGCGGAAAAATCCTTATTTCCCGTCAGCGGCGTATATTTTTTCAAGTCGATCCCGAGCAGTTTAACGATGTATTCGACTATACCGTGCAACAATTGCATTTTTCATGCCTGTGCGCAATAACCGGCTTGGATGAAGGCGAAATGCTGGGTATCATATATCATATTGCCGATACGCGCGGTATTGTGCTGAATATAAAGACTACCGTTTCAAAAATTCACCCGTTATTGCGAACGATAACTTTTTATTTTCCTGGGGGAGAGATTTACGAAAGGGAACTGATGGATTTACTGGGTGTGCAGATCGACAGTTTGCCTCCGGGGTCGCGCTACCCCTTACCTGACGATTGGCCCCAGGATGAATTTCCTTTGCGTAAGGACTGGAAGCCGAAAAAATAGAAGCGGCAATCCGCCTCTATAAAAAGGAGTATAAATGCAGAATCCACGCAAATTTAAAATTCCCATTGGCCCGCAGCATCCGGCGCTGAAAGAGCCGGAGAGTTTCAGCGTGGCGTTGAAAGGTGAGAAAATACTGGGTGTCGACATACGGCTTGGCTATAATCATCGCGGCATAGAAAAGGCATGCGAAGAGCGAACATACGTTCAGGACGTGTACCTGATCGAACGCATCTGTGGTATCTGTTCGCATACGCATTCTACCTGTTTCGTTCAGGCGGTGGAAGAAATAGCGCAACTGGCAGTACCAATGCGGGCATTGTATATACGGACATTGGTAGGGGAATTGGAGCGCATACACAGTCATTATCTCTGGCTGGGCGTTGCCGGTCATGAAATAGGGTTTGATACGCTTCTTATGTATACCTGGCGTGACAGGGAAACGATTATGGATATTTTAGCGTTACTTACCGGAAATCGCGTTAATTACGGGATCAATACCATCGGCGGAGTAAGAAGGGATATCGACAGCGAACAGATTAAAGAAGTATTAAAAGCCGTTGAGCAGCTTGAAGAGCGCACGCGGTATTACATTGAAATTGCTACAGAAGAGACAACCATTATCAAAAGACTTTCCGGCGTGGGGATGCTGCCATACGAAGATGCGTTACGCTTAGGCGCAGTAGGTCCTACTGCCAGAGGTTCCGGAGTAAACCGCGATGTGCGCAGGGATGATCCGTATGCCGCGTACGGAGAGCTTTCCTTTGACGTCATTATCGATACGCATTGCGATGTTTATGGTCGTACCGTAGTGCGTTTAAAAGAACTGCTTGAATCGTTTAAAATAATACGCCAGATTTTGAAAGATTTACCCGAGGGCCCCATCGCGGTAAAGGCCCCGCGCAAAATCCCGGCAGGAGAAGCGTTAAGCCGCTATGAAGCGCCCAGAGGCGAAGACGTTCATTATGTGAAAGCGAACGGGAGCGAAAAGCCGGAACGGGTCAAAGTGCGGGCACCCACTTTAGCGAACGTGCGCTCCGTCAAACAGATGCTTAAAGACAGATATCTCGCAGACATGCCGATCGTGATTGCGGCCATTGACCCTTGTTTTTCCTGCACCGATAGACTTATCAAGGTAAAAGACGTAAACCGTAAAACCGCGCGAACAATGACCTGGCAGGACCTACACGACTATAGCATACAGTGGCATAAAGAACACGGCATCGATTTTACCCGATTAAATAGAAAACTGAAGGTGTAAAAATAAAAATGATCGGTTCAATTTTTTCTATCTTACTGTTTCCGGGGTTCTTTTTTGTAAGCGTGCTCGCGTTATTTTCTGAGTTCGTCGACCGTAAGATTTATGCGCGTCTGCAGAATAGAGTAGGACCGCCATGGTTCCAGCCTTTTGCCGATTTTATCAAACTCGTGGCAAAAGAAGAAATCGTTCCGGAAGAGGCGAATCGCACCATGTTTACCTACGCTCCTGTTTTTGCGCTTACTGCCGCAGCCACGGCATTTTTATATATCCCGTTGTGGAGTTTTAACGCGCTTTATTCCTTCAACGGGGATTTAATCGTGGTGCTCTATCTGCTTACGGTCCCTACCTTAACGTTTTTCATCGGTGGCTGGTATTCTACCTCTTTGTTCGCACGTATCGGGACCGTACGTTCGCTTACCCAATTGGTTGCCTATGAAGTCCCTCTTTTTATGGGAATACTCTCTGCTGCGCTTTTGGCCGACAGCTGGTCATTACGAGGGATGGCACTTTTTTACACTCAGCACCCGGCATACGTTTTGCTGAATTCCATTGGTTTTGTGATTGCGTTAATAGCATTATTGGGTAAATTAGAGAAAGGACCGTTCGACATCCCTGAGGCAGAAACCGAAGTGGTTGCCGGGGTTTTTACGGAATACAGCGGTAAATATCTGGCTTTGTTAAAGTTGACGCTCAATGTTGAAATGGTTGTCGGCGCGGCACTGCTTGCGGCGGTATTTTTACCTTTTGGGTTAACCTTGAATCCAGCTTTAAGTTTTCTTTTCTTCTTACTAAAAGTATTGGCAATCGTCGCGCTTCTTTCCTTGGTGCGTACCGTTGCCGCGCGGTTGCGCATTGATCAAATGATACGTTTTTGCTGGAAGTACATGGCGCCGTTTGCGATTCTCCAGCTGGTCATTAATCTGGTGCTTAAAGGAGTATTATTGCGATGAGACCGGGCAAGATGATACGGGAAGTATTGCAGTCTATTTTCAGGAAGCCCGCTACCATTTTATATCCTGCGGCAAAGCTTGATATGCCGGATAAATTTCGAGGTAAACTTAAATATTACGCGAATGCGTGTATTGGCTGTAAATTATGTATGAGGGATTGTCCTACCGGCGCCATCACGATCAGCAAAGTGGGCGAAAAAAAATATGAAGCAGTGATAAATTTAGCGCGTTGTATTTATTGTGCCCAATGCGTTGATTCGTGTCCCAAGAAAGCACTTGAAGCAACCAAAGACGTAGAGCTCGCCCAGTTAGATGAAAAAAAGTTAACGATAACGTTTACGGTCGATGATCCTGAAGGAAAAGTTACGTCATAGACTTAACGGCGCCCGAAAGGTTACGGTTCTCGGCGTTGGCTCTGAACTGCGCGGGGATGACGCTGCAGGGACCTTAAGTGCATTGTACCTTCAAGAAGCGTTCAAAGCGCATACCCTTGCCGTATCTTTACAGATCCTCTTTGGTGCGACCGCGCCCGAAAACCTTACCGGAGAAATAAAGGCATTTAAGCCTACCCACCTGCTTATTGTTGACGCTGCCGATACCGGGAAAAGACCAGGAACCGTCGTAATCCTTAAACCCGAGGAACTACAAGGCATATCCTTCTGTACACACCAGTTACCGATGAATATTTTAACGGATTATCTTTTAAAATCGATTAAGTGTGAGATAATCATTATCGGCATCCAGCCAAAAACGCTTACCTTCGGAAGGCCCGTATCGCGGACGGTTGAGAATGCCGCAAAAGCAGTTTCAAAGGTTATAGGCGATATTTTAGAAAAAATATCTTAAGGCAGGACTTCTTAATAAATGCGACTTTAGGAACCGCGATAACCAGCGCAAGGAGAATACAGATGCTTACTTTCATCGTTAAGGGCGGATGGGTAATGTACCCGATTATTTTAGGTTCGATTGTCGGTTTTGCTATCGCCATTGAGCGGTTCCTTGTTTTTAGAGGAATGAGACTCGATATGTTTCGATTCATCCAGGAGGTTTTCAAGGACCTGAAAAATAACGATATCGACAAGGCATTACAGGCATGCAACGTGACGCGTCATCCTGTTGCGCTGCTTTTTAAAATAGGCATAGAGAGGCGTGACCTGCCGCCACAGAGGCTTGAAAAGATCCTGGAGCAGGTAGGCAATAACCAGATTCAGAAGTTAGAGAAAAATTTGGGTGCCCTGGTCTCTATCGTCGGTATTGAACCGATGCTGGGGTTTCTCGGAACTATCACCGGCTTAATACGCGCATTCATGTCATGGGAGCAGGCCGGCGCCAATGTCACCGTCAGTGCCTTAGCCGCCGGTATCTACGAAGCAATGATTACGACCGCAGCGGGATTAAGCGTCGCCATTCCGCTTTATCTTTGCTACAATTATTTTGTGAGCCGCATAAAAGTTACCGCAAATGAACTTACTAACCACGCTGTTCAACTGCTTGAAGTGATTGCCGAAATGAAGGAACTTAAGAAGCAATGAAGATCTACGGACGCAGAGACTATCTGGTGAACCTTGAATCGGTAGCGATGACCGATATCGTGATGAACATGTTTATATTTTTTTTCATTTCTTTTAGCCTCTTGTATACCTTTAATGCTGATCGTTTAAAAAAATTAGGAGTTAATCTTCCCAGGGCCAAGAATACCAATCCTCTTCAAAATACCCAGCGGGTTAATATA
>JAQUOR010000021.1:11379-13890 GCA_028717025.1 Candidatus Omnitrophota bacterium
ATCTTGAGAACGATGCGGTGACAATCGATGAGCTGACGGAGGAGGTTGAGAAACTTCACGCGGCGAATCCCGAGATAGGCGTACTTTTACACGCAGACAGGGTAGCGCAGTTTAAATATGTCGCTAAAATACTCGATATCTTAAGTGGCATGGATGTCAGGAATATCAACATTGCAGTAACTCCGGAAAAATAATTAAAGAGAAACGCCTGGCGCTACCGGTATCTGGACAATACCCCTGGGAACTGTCGTCGTAAGGGGGAGTGTCTCCGGTTAAGCGGCGTTTTATCTTTTTTTAGGAAAATCAAAGGATTCCTTGAGGCCGGTATTTTTAATTTTGTTATGTGCGGTCCTTTTCTATCTTTGCGCCAACACCGCAGGAGTGTGGCGGGGCGTTATCCCATTGCCGGGTAATTATCCTGCGTATGGGCTTGCGTCATGGTACCAGGCAGAAAAAACTGCCAGCGGAGAGTCGTTTGACGAGAGTTCTTTTACCTGTGCCATGCGCAGACGGGATTACGGTAAATATTACAGGGTGTGCAGCCTTGATAATGGAAAGTGCGTCGTGGTCAGGCACAATGATTTCGGTCCTGCAAAAAGGTATTACAATGAAGCAAGGATCATTGACTTAAGTAAAGCAGCATTCAGCCGCCTGGAGGATTTAGAGACAGGAGTCATCAGGGTAACGGTCGCTGAAGTGGAGAGGAATATTTAGATAAATAAGGTTACCAAAAGAGTTCTTTCTTTACTTATATTGTATAAGCATTTTGATACACAGGCACAGTGAAGTGCCGAAAGTAGTACAATTCAGGAGATTTGACGAACGAAGGCGTTCACTTAGCCAATGGTGTGGCTAGATGAACGCTTTTTTGTTTTTTTACGGTGCAATGCCAGTGCGTGATCCTGTGTTATCAAGATTACCTATATTTTAATCAATAAGAGGGGGTAGCATGGCAGTAAGACAAAAAGCGCTATTTAAGATAAAAAGTGTGGAGTTGGAAAAAGTCGATTTACCCAAAAAGGTTTCAACGTATTTCGGCGAGAATACCTTTAGCATCGAGACAATGCAAAAGCATATCTCAAAAGAGACTTTTGAGGCTTTTAAGCTTTGGATGTCTGAAGGCAAGACCATCACGTTGGTACAAGCCAATGAGATAGCCAATGCCATGAAAGACTGGGCTATTGCAAAAGGGGCAACGTATTATACTCATTGGTTTCAGCCGATGACGGGTCTTACCGCCGAAAAACACGATAGTTTTATTTCAATTACGGGTCCGGGCAAGGTCATTGAAAAGTTTTCCGGTAATAAATTGATACAAGGGGAACCTGACGCAAGCAGTTTCCCTTCAGGCGGCATCCGTGCTACTTTTGAAGCGCGGGGATATACTGCCTGGGATCCCTCAAGCCCTGCGTTTATTATCGAAAGCACCCTGGGAAAAACTCTGTGCATACCGACAATATTTATTTCGTATCATGGAGAGGCGTTAGACCAGAAACTGCCGCTTTTGCGTTCAGACGAGGCGTTGAGCAAGGCGGCAACAGGATTGTTGAGACTCTTTGGCCATACCGATGTCAAGAAGGTATTTTCTACCTGCGGGCCCGAGCAGGAATATTTTCTTATCGATAAACATTATTATAATTTGCGTCAGGATCTGCTGATGACCGGAAGAACCTTGATAGGCGCCGCCTCACCAAAAGGACAGCAACTGGAGGACCAGTATTTCGGAACAATAAAAGAGCGCGTATTGAATTTTATGTTTGAGGTTGCGCAGGAAGCGTATAAGCTGGGGATCCCTGTGGTGACGCGTCATAACGAAGTCGCCCCGCATCAGTATGAATTCGCCCCGATATTCGAGGAATCAAACATAGCTGCAGATCATAATCAACTCTTGATGGATCTAATGAAAAAAGTCGCATTAAGGCACAACCTTGTGTGTCTCTTGCATGAGAAACCTTTCGCGGGGATCAACGGCAGCGGCAAGCATTTGAATTGGTCGCTCGCCGATAACCAGGGAAACAATTTACTTAATCCGGGAGAAACTCCCGAAGATAATTTGCAGTTTCTGACGGTACTGGTGGCGGTACTGCGTGCGGTATATATTCATGCCGACATCATACGCGCAGGCGTCGCGTTAGCGGGTAACGAGCACCGCTTGGGCGCGAATGAAGCACCGCCGGCCATCATCAGCGTGTACTTAGGAGAGCAATTGAACACGATCCTTGATATGATTACCAAAGGCGCAAAAAAAGAAGTATCCAAGCATTATATTATCGATCTTGGATTGGCCAGACTTCCGCGTTTCGATAAAGACATGACCGATAGAAATCGCACTTCGCCTTTTGCCTTTACCGGGGCAAAGTTCGAATTCCGTGCGGTCGGCTCATCGCAGAACATTTCTACCTCTATCGCGATTATAAATACGATAGTGGCGGAAAGCCTTGATTATGTAGCGGAAAAGATAAAAAATGCCAACGGTACCGGAAAAGACTTTAACGAAGCGGTTTTACAAGT
>JAQUOR010000022.1 GCA_028717025.1 Candidatus Omnitrophota bacterium
CGATTTGGAAAATAAAAGTAAAATCAAATATACCCCGTAGGCAGCGTTACCGGCACAAAAAAGGATAATCACTATACAAAAAACCAAAGAATGGCAGTCGCAGGGCAACTTAAAATCAGGATCGAGTCGCTTAAAGAGCTACACCCTCAGGTATACCTCTTAAAATTTAAATCACCCCTTTTAGCCAAGGCGGCGGCGCCCGGACAATTCCTTCACGTTAAAGTTGACAGCGAAAAAACGATATTGCGCAGACCATTAAGTATTCACGCAATAGAGGATTCGACATTGCGCATCCTTTTTAGGGTACGCGGCAGAGGCACCCAAATACTTTCGCAATATAAAAAAGGCGATACGCTGGACATTATCGGGCCCTTGGGGAATGGATTTTCTCTCGAAGGACGAAGGACGAAGGACGAAGGACGGATTCTCGTAGCTGGCGGCTTGGGTGTGGCACCCCTGGTTTTTCTTGCACAAAAAATAAGTCAGACCAAAGACCAAAAACAAAAAATTAAAAATTTAGTGCTCTTAGGGGCAAAAAGCAAGAAAGAAGTATTGGCAGAGAACGAATTCAAAAAGTCAGGTTTCGAAGTCCGCGTTGCTACCGATGACGGCTCCAGGGGCTTTAAGGGAACGGTGACTGCGCTATTAGAAAAAATCCTATTAGCTCAGGATCTTAAGAGCTCATCGGTTCATATTTATGCCTGCGGACCAAAAGAAATGTTTTCAGCAATTAAACAAATTATTGAGCCGTACCCTAATGCAAAGTGCCAGGTTTCTTTTGAACAATTCATGGGTTGCGGTTTGGGAATTTGCTGCGGCTGCGTCATAGAAACCACGAAAGGCTATAAAAAGGTATGCAAAGATGGACCGGTATTCGATATAAAGGAAATCTGATGCGTAAAATCATAATCATTTTTCTTACCCTTTCGATTCTGTGTTCCGACACGGCATTTGCCGGGATAACGATTTATTTAAAAAACGGCAGGCAGATACGCGGCGTTTTAGTGAACATGGATGGTGCGAAGATTACCCTTGATATGGGTAGAGGCAAGACGAGCATGAAAACGAGTATTGCCAAAGACGAGATTAAAACCATCGAAGGCCTTTCGTTTGAAGAATTCCGTCGCGCCAAGAATACCTACGAAACAACTAAATTCAAAGGCGAAAAAGCAGGATTTCAATCTTCCTTTAACGACGCGATGAAGTTAGTAGAAGAGAAACGTACGCTTTCTTTCATAGTTCCCGTACAGAATGAAGTGATCAAGCGGGAAGCCATCAAAGAACATTTATTGAAGACCCTCGATGATGTTTCCAACGACCAGGACCTGGAAAAAGAAAAGAAATTACTGGTAAAATTAGGACTGCTCACACAAGGTGCCGATTATAAGAAAATGATTACCGATGTTTTCACGCGTAACGTCGCCGGATTTTACGATCCCAAAGAAAATAAGATGTATGTGGTCGAGGAAGCAGCTTCGGTAATTTCCCCGGTGCTCCCCAGCGAAGTGGTGATGCATGAGCTGGTGCATGCCCTCCAGGACCAGTATCTGTTCCTTGAACATTTCGAGGAAAATTTAAAAAATATCCCCACCGACCAGGCGCTCGCTCAAAAAGCCATCATCGAAGGAGAGGCCACATTTGTCTCGTACAGCATCGTTGCGGATTATATCAAGAAACTCGGCAGCACACGCATGTCGGAGGAAAAGCTTGCCTCGCTGGATATCGAACGTTTCATCTTAGCGTCGATGCTGCTTGCAAGCGAGAGTTTTTCCGCGGACTTTAAAAATAGGGCATTAATACAATACTTGCTTTTCCCCTATGTCCGGGGCGGGATGTTTGTTAAATACGCCTACGATAACGGTAAATGGGAAAGCGTTGATAAGATTTATAAAAACTACCCGCGTTCCACCGAGCAGATCATCCACCCGGAAAAATATTTCCTGGTTAAAGACGAACCTATCCCTTTAAAAGAGAAAAAATTAGATTTTTTCACGCAGAACGGCTTTGTAAAAGTAGATGAAGGAGTATTGGGAGAATTTGTCATTTACACTATTGCGGTCTCTTTCCTTGATGACGTATATGCCAAAATGGTCTCAACGGGATGGGGCAACGACCACTATTACTTATATGAAAAAGACACAAAACTTGTTTTGATTTTAGACACCATATGGGATTCGCCTCTCGATACGGAAGAATTTTTTAAAGGGGCAAAGGTCCTCATGGATAAGAAATATCCCGCACTCCTCTGGCAGGCAGGGACTGATTCTTATACCGGAGAAAACGAGAACAATTTGATATATATCGGTAAAAAAGATACCGAAGTGCTGCTTGTAGAAAGCGAAGTCAAAGACAAAAGTATGCTTATTTCGGTAATGGGGGCGTTTTTATTTCCGTCTGCGCAGGACGTTGCAACGCAAAATCCGGCAGCAGCTCGCGTGAGCTGACGAAAATAATTTTCCTCGTGCTTGTACCGGTTAAATCTCCCGGCCGAAGGCTTAAGATATTTAACCGGAGTGTGTGAAGAATTAATGGTACCGAATTAGCGTCGGGTCATTATCCCTTGTGCCTAAGGCGAAGTTATTAGAACCATACTTCCGGGCGCCTCAATATCGGTTTAAATTATCAGAAAAATAATTTAAACCGAAGTGCCGCGGAAGTTAATTCGTCCCGTGTAAACGGGACTCATTAAGGAGGGTATATGGAACCTTTTATTTCCATCATCGTTCCGGTGCGCAACATGGAGCGCACTATCGGTAAAACTTTTGAGTATCTTATGAATGTCGACTATCCACATGAGAATATGGAAATAATTTTCGCTGACGGCGGGAGCAAAGACAAGACCATTGCGATTATTAAAGAGTATCAGAAAGAGCACCCTTTTATTAAGCTGGTTGAGATTGCGAAATGTCCTTCGCCGGGATTTGCGCGGACCCGCGCACTTGAGGCAGCCAAAGGAGAATTCGTATTTTTTACCGACGGCGATTGCGCACCCTGCAAGGACTGGATATATAAGATGCTTGCGCCGTTTAAGAAAGACCAGAAAATCGGAGCAGTGGGAGGAGAGATCCTAACCCTGCGCGTCGATCCCAATAATTTAGTTGAAATCTTTTGCGAAGCGTTCGGTTTTAACCGTGTTTCCTGGCGGTACGGCTCTTTAGGCGAAGGGTATTACCCTGATTTAAGCGACATGGCGCCTACGCAGGTCTGCGGCCACCGGGCTTATTTTTTTGTCACTGCCAACGTTGCCTACCGTAGACGCACCATTGACGAGAACCAGAGAAAATTCTGGGACCTGCCTACAGGCGAAGATATCGATTTTGGTATCCGTGCGCGCAAAAGCGGCTGGAAATTTTACTTTGTGCCTTCTGCGACCGTCGAGCACATGCACCGTGCCGATTTACCGGCGCTTTTAAAAGTGTGGAAGTCCTACGGAGTTGCGCATCCGGTTTTAACCAGGCATCACGCGAAAGCCTACATGGAAATAATTTTACAATTCATGGGTCAATACCCCAACCATACTATCGTACGTTTCCCTTCGTTGATTAAAGGGTTTATCTACATCGGCAATTTCCATCTGATGCATCTCTTCGGTGCTCTCTTTGTAACTATGTTTGTATTGCATTGGGTCTTTCCGCTATCTCTGGCGTTTAACATAGTGTCGTGGCTGACGCTACCGATATTTCTTTTCTTTGCTTTTAGATTTTTTAGAACAGCGTTTAACATTGCACCGTACAATAAATGGGGTGCATATGCCAAGATGAAATACTTAACTAATCTATATTTCATCTTAGGCGGCCTGCAGGGTTCGGTTAAAAACGGAACGTTTTGCATAGAACCGAGTTTTTAATGAGCAAACTAGAAGAGGAGATCATATGTGGATTCAATATATCACCTTAGGCCTGGTTGCCGGTATTGCCAGCGGTCTTTTGGGCATTGGCGGAGGATTGATCCTGATTCCTGCCCTGGTGTATATTTTCGGTCTCACCCAGCATCAGGCGCAGGGTACCACACTTGCGCTTATGGTTCCTCCTATAGGTCTCCTGGCGGCTCTAAAATATTATCAGGCAGGGAACGTTAAACTTGGTATGGCTCTTTTTATCTGCATAGGGTTTTTTGTGGGTGGGTTATTCGGGGCAATGGTTGTTGAAAAAATTCCGGATATAATATTAAAGCGAGCTTTTGGAGTCATCCTGTTCCTTGCCTCGCTGAAAATGATTTTTGGTAAGTAAAAAACCCAAGGTTATTTTTTGGGAGGGCTTTAACCGGGAAATACCTGCCGGGAAGGGCCCTTTGTCCCGAACCGGGATACATTCGATTCAGGGCAACCCTAAGCAGACCCGCAGTCTGATTTAGTGGCTGAAACCATATGCTTCCACTCATGGAGTGGATTGGTTCACGGGTTGGTAAAGGTACCGCTTTCCGCAGTGTGCGATTATTATCATTTTCTTGGTTGTTTTGTGTGCGTCTTCCCTGCATGCCTCACACGCGAGCCTAAACTTCTTTCCTGCCTCCATACGGAGTAAAGATTTAAACCGCCTTTGACACAAGGTAATATCAGTTTTTTGATTTCTTAGTTTCTTTAATTACTTTTGACAGGGTTTTTCTGTTGATGGAAATATAAGGATATGCCAGCCCGAAAGTGCTGGCTATGGCGAATCTTATTAAATCTGCCCGGGAGATAGACCAGGCAGAATAGCCTTTATTCGATAATTCCTGGACTTTGTTTACAATATCGTCCAATTCCCTGAGCAAAGCTTCTTCTAAACCAATCTCTACTCTTTTAAACATAGTATTTATTTCCTTCCGATACAGGGCATCGTATCACCTTACACATAAGGTGTCAATGTCAAAGTTTTTATGTTAAGTTTTTAATGCAATGGGTAATGACATTAAAATAAATTATTCAAAGCGGCTTCGTCAATTGCGGGCAAAATACGGCTATACGCAGCAAAAACTTGCCGAATTAGCCAACGTTGAATACAAGCACATACAGCGGTTGGAGAGCAAAAAACCCTGCGACGTTAAAATTTCTACTTTAGAGAAAATTGCCAAAGCATTCGGTATTCCTCTTACAAAGCTCCTTGATTTTTGACGTGTTTATACCCCACGCTCAAACCAACGTCATTGGTGACGCGGGTGTTTGCGGCTGCTTGGTATTGCGCCCTCAAGGGGCGCTCCGGTGGGCTCCATTTTTCTTAGGAAGGCGTTGCTACATCAAACCTCTATCCGCAAAACTGAAGTACGCATTGTCACCGATCACTATATGATCCAGCACTGCGATTTGTAAGGTATCGCCTGCCTGCGCTAATTTTTGCGTGAAATTCTTATCTTCAACGCTTGGCTGTGGATTCCCTGAAGGGTGGTTGTGGACGCAGATGATTGAAGCGGCGAAATTCTGCAAAGCTTTCTGAAAAACCTCTCGAACGATAGGAAACACTTCATTTACGGTTCCCTCGGTTATCTCTACGATATCAATGATCCTGTTTTGTGAGTCAAGGAGGAGTATTTTAAATACTTCCCTTGATAGATCTCTCATCCGGGGCATTACAATGACCACTGCATCTTTGGATGATTTTATTTTCGATTTTATCCCTTTTGTTTCCTCTCCAAATCTTCTTCCTATCTCAATCGACGCTTTTATCTGGGCAATTTTAGCAATCCCTAATCCTTTGAACTCTTTCCAATGAGATGCGTCCGCGCAGGATATCGCGCGAAAGGTTTTAAATTTATCCAAAATTTTTCTTGCTAAGTCAACGGCGCTACTTCCTTTTACTCCGGTGCGCAGGAGTATTGCCAGCAGTTCAGAATTGCTTAAATTGTGCTCGCCCTTTTTAAACAATTTCTCTCTCGGCCTGTCTTCCTTTGGCCAGTAATTTATGGATGCCTTACGTTTTCCGGCGTTTTTCATGCTTGTCCCGGTATCTTCCGGCTACTTCCGTATTTCTTCTTCCCGGCAATTTTTCATCAGTGTAAGTGCCTGACCAAGCCGGTTGTTTACCGCCATTTCGCTGTACCATTCCCAGATCTCACTGCTTACGCTGCCCGCGTGCTCAAGGCATCACCGCATATAAAAAAAGTCAGTACGCACACAAGAGAAGATTTTTGCATGAATCGCATAGTTTTTCTTTCAACCGGCATTGTTTCTTACAACATCCGTTTTATATCCGAGAGGTGATTATAAATGGAGATCAATGTCTGATGTATTGCTTCCGATTTCTTTTCTTCCAGTCCCGCAGCGCACTTATTGCATTTTTTTAATAAATTTTCAGAGAAGTCGCTGAATAATTCATCTTTAAGCTTTACAATCGTCCTCACCAGCTCTTCATTTTTCAACAAACATGATGTCCGTGCAGGCATACGCCACCTCCTTACTGATTTGTTTTAGTGTCTTTGTTATCTGATACCTTTAGCCGCAGAAAATCGTATTGAACCGATGGCTTTCTCGATATCTTCTTTGATCGTTTCGAGATCATCGAGCATACAAAGGACTTTTATCCGTACCAGGATATTACCTTCTCCTATAAAATCATATGTTTCCGTATAGGTGGATTCCCCGGTATTTTTCGAGCTGCAGTAAATATATTTTCGTCCGGCGGTCTCTCTTACTACCGGTCCCTGGATGATCGTTTGGCTTTTAGGCAAGTTTTTCTTAAGTGCTTGCGACATGGCTTCCAGGGTAAGCGGTTCCCCGACTGCTATAAGCGCTATAAAGAGCGAAGGGTTATACGATCCTGGAATGTTTTCGGAACGTTCTTTCGTAAACGCTGCCCTGCTGGGATCATCGGGAGTAATCGTATTCAGATTTCTTTGCGCGTAGCTCCAGCCGTCCGGACATCTAATAGTAAAAGGAGGATAGTCGCTGATATAATGGTATTCTGCTTGACCCGCGGGAAACACAGTCCAGCTTTCATTGTTTTCCCGGGCAAACGCAGACAAGAAAGAGGAAAGAAACAGGGCAAAAACGAGAGTTATTTTTACAATGTCGCTTTTTTGTTTCATTAACTTTAAATTATGAGCCAGCGGCAACCGGATCATTAAACTGCGCTTTCACTTTAGGCCGTTTGAAATACAGGGCCGTAAGGCTGGTAAATAATGCGTAACAGCTGAAGTAAAAAGATAACGTCATGCCTGCGACGGGCGTGAGTATGGATTGGGCGAGCTCAAGATTACTGCTGGCAGGAGACGGTGTGTTTCCTTGTGCCAGGGAGAATATACGCGATACCTCCTCTGAGAGCCGCAGGACAAACGTAACGTCGGTAAAAATATCCCATAAGAATATAAAGCTTACAATGATTCCCATCGCAAGACTGTACGCCACACACGATGAAGCATTCGTGCGTAATTGCAGGAGCGCGGTGCCTGAATAGAGGAACAAACCCGCAGAGAGCACACAGGCGATCAGGAATATTTTTGTTACCCAGGAGAAATCTTTTTTGTCCACGTAATGCGCTTTATAATTTTCTAAAACACTCTTTATCTGATTTACATCGGCATAGATCAGCCGTTCTTTATCTTGTCCGTTGCCCAGCGTCTTTTGGCCTATGAAGTTTTCCAGTTCATTTACTCTCTGAATGCCCGCGTCATACACAATCGGGGCAATTGCTTTTTTTGTCATAACAACGGCAACGCCGCTGCGTAACTGATGTAGTCCCGCCAAGACAAAGAGTATGCCGAAAATGATTATTCCGAGCGAAGGTACGGTTTTCTTCATACAGTTTCCTCCTTGAACAAGATTTTACGCACGATTAATACTCTTTTCTTATTTTTATCGTCCGCAGGCGCTTCTTTTTTAAAGGCAAACGACAAATTTTATTCTACTCCTTCTCATCTCTTTTGTCCACCTTTGGCCTATTCCTCGAAAGAGCAAAAATCCCCATGGAAAACTATTGCAGAATCGGGTTGAATTATCCGGATTATCTAATAAAATAGATTAAATGAACGTCGCGGTAAAGTTAGGGACTTTGGAGCTTAAAACACCGATTATCTGTGCGTCCGGTACCTTTGGCTACGGAGGAGAGCTTGAGGGCCTGGTCGATTTTAAAAATATCGGCGCAATAGTAGGCAAAACCATAACCTTAGAGCCTAAGGTAGGTAATCCCGACCCGCGCATCTACGAAACCGAATGCGGCGTGCTTAATTCTGTGGGGCTTGAAAATCCCGGACTTAAAGGTTTTATCGAAGAGAAGCTCCCCTTAATGAGCAAGCTCATCTGCCGCAGGATCGTCAGCATCGGAGGCTTCTCCCTTGAAGAATATGAAGCCTGCCTTAAGAAGCTTGAGCATGAACACAGCATCGATGCCTTTGAAATAAATCTTTCCTGTCCGAACCTAAGACTTAAAAAAATAGTTTCTCAGGATGCTATGGCGACCCGCCAGGTGGTAAAGGCCTTGCGCGTACTTACCAAAAAACCTCTGTTTATAAAAATTACGCCCGAAGTAACCGATATCTCTGAAATTGCCAAAGCTGTACAAGAAGCAGGCGCCGACGCCATCTCCTTAGTGAATACCTTCTTTTCCATGAGCATAGACATTGAAACGCGCAAGCCACGCTTAGGGAGCATTTTTGGCGGTTATTCCGGCAGAGCAATAAAACCCCTTGCGTTATATCGCACCTGGCAGGTTGCGCAGCACACAAATATCCCGATTATCGCCGGAGGAGGCATAGCGAGCGCCTCTGATGCGATTGAGTTCTTTTTAGCGGGTGCTACCGCAGTAAGCTTAGGGACGATAAATCTGGTGTATCCTAATATCGCAAAAGAGATCCTTAAAGACATAAAAGAATACCTGAAACGTAAACACGTAGACGATATTAATGTTTTGCGCGGCTCAATGCTTACAAAATAACAGCCATAGTGATCTTTACGACTTTGCGTCATAAAAATCAAGGAGAATGAAAGATGATTTTTAAAGAGATTGTCGCGGCAGTCGGCGATTTTAAATTTTACGGCCAGGTAAAAGATTTTAACCTGGGAAAAAGCATAAAGTATGTTTTTTTGTTTGTTCTGATAGCGACCGTACTTTTGACGGTACGTTACAGCTACTTGATAAACTACGGACTTACGCGTGCCCGCGCCTGGTCGCAGGAGAACCTGCCTGTCATACATATTCAAAATGGAGCAGCCAGCGCCGAAGTGCAGCAGCCTTATAAAGTTGAAGTAGAAGAAGGCGTGCTGATAATCGATACTACCGGTACAATCACCTCCCTGGCAGAGTATGCGCAGGGAGCGCTACTTACAAAAAGCGAATTCATCGTTAAAAAAAATACCGCGGAAACAAGAACGTATAGTCTAAAAGAGATAAAAGAATTGACCATCGATAAGGACTTTTTGGATAAAGCAAAAAAGATAATAGTTATCGTGGCCATCCCCATTATGCTGATAGGCATGTATGCCTATTTCTGCATGGCACGATTTCTACAGATACTGCTTTTTAGCCTTGTGGCGCTGGCGCTTGCGGCCAGTATGAGACTTACGCTTACCTATAAACAGATTTTTAATGTAAGCGCATACGCCATTACCGCAAGCATGCTCTTTGGGTCATTGACAGCTTTGTTTCTTACGCGGATACCGTTTGCGGGCTGGTTGTATAACGGATTGTATGTTATTTACCTGATACTAGCGCTGCCTCATTGTAAAACCGAAAAGACGCAAGGAGGTTTGCTTTGAAAGAGTGGAATAAACTGATCGTGGCTTTGGATCTTGACGAGAAAGCAGAGATATTCAGGGTTGTAAAAGCGCTCGCGCCAAAAAAAGTAAAATTTAAGATCGGTTCCATTGCCTTTACCAAATTCGGACCGCAGCTGCTTAAAAAAATTATCAGCCGCAAAATAGATATTTTTTTAGATTTAAAACTTTACGATATCCCCAATACCATGAAACAGACCGCAGCAGTTATCGCGGGAATGGGATGCTGGGCCTTTACGGTGCATATACGCGCCGGACAGGAAGCGCTTGAGTCGGTACGAGACGAGGTCGTACGCGTCTGTGCCGCAAAAAAAATGCGCAAGCCCCTGATACTGGGAGTTACGGAATTGACTTCCGGCGAAGCAGCGAAAGCAAAAGTTGTTGAGCTGGCTGACCAGGCAAGGATTGCCGGGATAGATGGAGTGATCGCTTCAGCGCAGGAAGCCTCAGCTATAAAAGCTAAATTCGATAACCACCTTTTGGTAATAACACCCGGGATCCGCAACCCCAAAGACGATAAGGGGGACCAACAAAGAATCACTACCGCACAAACTGCATTTTACGAGGGTGCAGATTATATTGTGGTCGGCAGACCCATTATCAGTAAAAAAAATTACCTGAAAGCGGCGCAGGAAGTATTGAGCGCATAATAACACCTACCCGCAATGTATTCGTAAAACGTCCATGCCCCAAAAAGCGTTTCAGACAACTCATACGCATAAGAACCTTTATGGCATTGTCTGTCTTCTGGCAATCGGGTTCTTTTTTATCCACAAAATATTTGCCGCAGGCTTCCTCGTTGGCCTTGCGCTGGGTGCCGGCAATGGCCTGCTGCTTACTAAACAATTCGGGTCATTTTTACAGAATAAAAAGCTTTACCTTGTATTTTTAAGCTATATAATAAGATATTTTTCCTTAGGGCTCATTCTTTATCTGGCGGTAAAAAAGGACATGATATTGTTTTACGGCATTATCGCGGGATTTGCCGCAGCGCAGGCGGTCTTTTTCGTGACTCAATTAAAGAACCTTGGCCCGAAAAACACCGGTAAAGACCCTTAAAATCTCTAAAAAACCTTAAAATCGGCGTCATTCGGCAGATTGACAAAAATGGTTGAATTTGCTTGTAAATACACTATAATTGATAGTTACACGAGGTGATTACATGAGCGAGGACCTGAAAGGACTAATAGAAAAAATACAACAGGAAGGCATCCAGGCCGCTGAAAGCAAAGCGCGCCAGATAGAGGAACACGCGCATTCCTCGGCCCGTAATATTATTGAGGCTGCCACGCGGGAAGCTGAAAAAATACGTGCTGGTGCGCAAGAACAGATAAAACGCGCTGACGACAGCGCGCGGGCATCCCTGCAGCAAGCAGCAAGGAATACCTTAATCAGCCTGCGGCAGGAAATTACTGCCGTCCTTGATGCGCTTATTACCTTAGATGTGCGCAAGAGCCTTACCCCGCAGGAGCTCGCAAAAATCATCGCCGGTTTCCTTGCCCATCATCGCGGGGTTGACGAAACAAGCGAAATTATTATTTCTTTGAATAAAGAGGATCTCGGGCATCTTGAGAAAAGTTTATTCGGTGAACTCACCGGAGAAATCAAGTCACGACTCGTGTTAAAAGCTTCAGAGGATATCAAAGCCGGTTTTAGCATCAGCTATGATGCGGGAAAATCGCATTTTGATTTTACCGACCAGGCGCTCGCCGAATATATCAGCGCGTATCTCGATCCAAAACTAAATCAGATACTCAAAATTAGCGCAGGAGACCAGAAAAAATAGGAGACTTACAAGAGTGAGCGCATACGTATATTTAATCGCAAGTCTCCCGATGCTGCATTTTGGGACAAAACCTCCGTTTACGTTCGCAAAGTTTTTAGAGCTGTGCCAGGGGCTCATTTCCGGCGACGACATGGCGCTCCTTGAAAGTTCGCACAACCTGGGCACAACCGCGCACCGCTCGCCGGGGAGCACAACTCTGCGACGCTGGCAGTCATTCGAAAAAGCGTTACGCAATGAAGTGGTAAAAGTAAGGGCACACTCTATGCACGTTGACCCGGCGCCTTATCTTGCACCGGACGGTTCATCGGAACTAGCGCTTACCCATGTTGCGTTGGCCGCATACAGGAACCCGGCATTGCTGGAAGCAGAAAAATTTTTAGATGAGACGCGCTGGCAACGGTTAGAGGAGCTGGCCAGCGGACATTACTTTGATATGGATTTTCTGGTAATCTATGCCCAAAAACTTCTGATACTGGAACGCTGGGAACGCATCCACAGCGCAGATAAAGAAAAGCTTCTTAAAGAAACATTGCAAAAAAGTACCTGATACACCACAGATCACATTAAGTTTGCAACGATCTCTTTCGCTACGGACAAAGACAAAAAATCATGAAACGCACAGGACGTATCATTAAAATTAACGGCAATATGGTCACGGCAGAGTTTGAAAGCTTTGTGATACAGAACGAAGTGGCTTTTATCATCCATGGAGAAGAAAGACTTAAAGCCGAAGTTATCCGCGTACGCGCCCATCAGGCAGAGATGCAGGTTTTTGAAAGTACTGCAGGCTTGCGCCAGGGAGAAGAAGTGGTTTTCAGCGACGAACTTCTTTCCGTTGAACTTGGACCGGGATTGCTCGGGCAGATATTCGACGGTTTAGAAAATCCTCTTCCTCAGTTGGCTGTTCAATGCGGGTTTTTCTTAAAACGCGGCGTATACTTAAACGCACTTGCGCAGGAAGTTCTTTGGGATTTTACGCCCCAGATAAAAGCGGGTGCTATGGTCAGACCCGGAGAAAGGCTCGGTTTTGTCCGGGAAAAAACATTTACGCATTACATCATGGTCCCTTTTGGTTTTCCTTCCAATCTTAAAGTCGACAGCATCGTAGGGCCCGGCCGATACGATCTGCGGCAGGTAGTCGCGCATTTGAAAGATGAAAACGGTAAGACCTACGAATGTTTTCTTAAACAAACCTGGCCGGTCAAGATACCCATTAGGGCCTATGCCGAAAAATTAAAACCGCAGGAGCCTTTAGTTACCAAAATGCGCGAGATTGATTCGCTTTTTCCGGTTGCGCGCGGAGGAACGTATTGTATTCCAGGACCTTTTGGCGCAGGTAAAACGGTGTTACAACAGCTGACCAGCCGTCATGCGCAAGTCGATATCGTTATTATCGCGGCCTGCGGCGAGCGCGCAGGAGAAGTCGTTGAGACGCTTAAAACGTTTCCCGAAATCATAGATCCTCAATCGAACCGGCCCCTGATTGACCGCACCATCATCATTTGCAATACAAGTTCCATGCCTGTCGCTGCCAGAGAATCCAGCGTGTATACCGCAGTGACCATGGCGGAATATTACCGGCAAATGGGGCTTAACGTCTTGCTGCTCGCTGATTCAACGAGCCGCTGGGCGCAGGCAATGAGAGAAATGTCGGGAAGACTCGAAGAGATACCCGGAGAAGAAGCGTTTCCGGCATATTTAGAGTCGCGCATCGCCTCTTTCTACGAACGCGCAGGCATCGTTAAGCTCTATGACGGTTCGCTTGGTTCGGTTACTATCGGCGGCGCAGTCAGTCCCGCCGGAGGTAATTTCGAAGAACCGGTAACGCAGGCGACATTAAAAGTGGTAGGAGCTTTTCATGGTTTAAGCCGCGAACGTTCCGATGCCCGGCGGTACCCGGCAATCGACCCTCTTACAAGCTGGAGCAAATACGTAAGTTTTATCGATGCTGTTCAAGCCGCGCGCGGCCACCAGATTCTGCGCAAAAGCCATGAAGTAGCGCAGATGATGAAAGTCATCGGCGAAGAAGGGACCGCCCTTGCCGATTACGTCGATTACTTAAAAGGCGAATTTTTCGATTTCGTCTATTTGCAGCAAAACGCTTTTGATAAAGTCGATGAAGCAACGCCTCAGGAACGGCAGAAATATGTCTTTAACTTTATCTACCAGATTTTGGAAACGCAGTTTTCTTTTAACGACAAAGAAGACGCTTTGCATTTTTTCCAGGCGCTGCGCCAACTCTTCCGAGGCTTAAATTCCAGCCCCTGGCAGTCGCAGGATTTTAAAAAAACCGAGACAGAAATCACGGCGGCCATAGACCGGAAACGCGCAAATCAGGAAAAAGCTCATGCATAAAATTTATAC
>JAQUOR010000023.1 GCA_028717025.1 Candidatus Omnitrophota bacterium
TGCCGTCAGCGGTACGAGATCACTATGTTATCCAACTGTATTGTTGTTGTCTTTTTGGCATCTCCCTTCAGCCGAAACACCACCCTTATGGGCCGGCGGGGGTTTTTTTTCAAAAAATCAACAAAACTTTCATTCGTGGCGAAATTTACGGAAAGATTCGTGGGAGAAGTACGATTAACAAGTTTAAACGAAGCAAGGAGAACTTCGCTCGTGGAAGCGGTAGCATTTACGGCAAACGGCTCAGCAACCAAAACTTCTAACACATCGCCTAAGAATTCGCTTATTACATAAAGATCAAATTCAAGAGAGGCATCTTTATTTTTAAACACAATTTTTTGGCTGAGAGACGTTTCTCCGTCTTCTCTGTTTTTTAATTCCGCTAATGCATTACCATTCTGATATACCAGCCTAACACTTCCCATGGTTTCCCAGGGAAAAGGCAACTCCTCTGCCTCTTGAGCCAGCGCTTGCCACTCCTTAAGGATTTCGGGCATATCCGTGTAAATTTCTCGTGCAAAAAGCGCCCGCCGCCATTTTCCAAGAAAAGTAAAGTCACCGTCGTAGATAAAAAAGGGGTCCCGTTCCACGCTAATGCCTTGCTTACGTAACCATGTTTGAGAAGGCATAGGCAGCACTGCGAAATACCCTTGAGACATCATTGAACCTTGCTCCTCAACAACGGGTTCTGTGCTAACCTGCGGGGGACGGGGTTTACCTTGAATCTTAATAACCACCGGATTTTCTGCAGAATCGGCACCAAACGATAATAAGAATGAAAGGAATACAAACACCACAATCTTCTTCATACTCCTCCTTAAGGATTAACTTCGAATTGTTCTAAAACAACACAATCATTATTATTATATCAATCAAGCTCGCTTGAGCAATAAGAAAATTAATATCAAGAATAGCGCGTTACGGCATTTAGAATCTATAGGAAAACTCCTCTTCCTGTTGTAATAAAACGCTGTAAATAGTAAAATTGAGTTTCTTTTTTGCGCAAAAATATTTTACAAATTCGGAAACCTTCCTCCTTAGAACCTCATTCGTTTGCGTGTTAAGAAGCGTACGGCTGTCATTACCGAGCCAATCAATCCAGGCTTTTACTAAAAGCAGTAATGAGATACGTGCTTCCTCGCATAAGAATTTTGTCATTTTTAAATCCCTGAATAAGTTCACGCTGTTAACAATCTTCCAAAGCTCTATGTTCTGCCTGAAGGAAAGGCTACGACTCTGCAAAAAGTAATGCGTTTCTTCCTCCTGAAAAATAATTCCTAATTTTTCGGCGTTCTTCCACAATTCAGTACCGGGCAAGACGCGAAGCGGGAAAACGGCGACTTTTGTAGGGTTTAAATCCAGAGCAAATGCCAAAGATTTTTTAAAAGAAGTAACCGTATCGCCGGGCAATCCAAGAATCAATTGGATCTCGGTTACCAAATCATATTTTTTCAGTAAATTAAAACCTCTGGTAAATCTCGTAAGGTCTGATTTTCTATTGATAAGCTTTGAGACGCCGCCATCTATTGATTGCAAACCGATTTCAACATATTTTATATTCGCGTTATAGAAAAGCTCGGAGAGTTCTTCATCCATATATTCCGTCCTGATTTCAGCATGAAACATAATGCGATCTTTATTGTGCGCGGCAATAAACCGGCAGATCTCTTTCGCCCTTTTTGTGTCCGCATTAAATACCGGATCCATAAGATAAATGACGTACGGCTTCTTTTCAAGTAACGCAAGCAGATCACTCTTTACTCTTTGCATCCCGAAAAATCGTACCTTTTTAAATTCCTTATTGTAATAACAAAAATGACACTTAAAAAAGCATCCTCTCTGGGTTTCCAGGCAGACCTCTCTGTTCTCAAGAGGCACATTATACGTACGATAGGGAAAAGGAATGGAGCCTAATTCAGGTATGTTTTCCCGGTCGGCATTTTCGATGATTTTTCCGTGAAACCGCTGCGAAATTCCCCTTACGCCCTTGCTATCTCTATGAGGATGTAATAGCGACTTGATTAATTCCGTAAAAGTGACCTCTCCTTCTCCACGCACCACAATGTCAACGCAGTCATTCTGTTCCAACACTGTCGTAGCTACAGGGGAAACATGCGGCCCTCCGAGTATGACTATTTTGTTCTTCCACAACTTTTTTATCGAACGGGTAAGTTCTAAAACCCGTTCGATATTCCATGCATAGCATGAAAAGCCGATAACATCGGGATCATATTCCTCAATTTCATAAAGCATGAAATCGTAGCTATCGATAACATTGAATTCTTTAACGACAATCTCGATTTTACCCTTCAAAAACCGGTCGTTTAAAGCAAATGCCTGCAAATAAAGAAGCGACAGAGGGGTAAATAACGTATTTTTGTGTAACGCAATAAGTAATATCTTCATCAGCGTCGTATAAAATTATTTGTTACAGGTTGAAAATCGGGAACCTGCAACCGTTGTAACGTAAATGTCTTTTTGCGCCCTTCTTTGCGAGTGCCTGCGCTGCGATTCGATGTATTGTGACATTGCGAAATAAAAACTTGGATACGCGAGTCCTGCGGGTTTATTTTTTTAGCTTTTTTAAATTCCGTAACGGCCCGCTTGAATTGCTTAAGCTTCGCATAGCAGGAGCCTGACAAACAATACAAGAGGCTATCATTGATGCAATCTCCTATCATCGCTTTACGTGCAGCAGCAATGGCTTGCTTATAGCGTGCGAGATTAAAACAGGCGTATGCCAATCCTTTATACCCGCTGATAGTATGAGGGAAAAACTTAAGAGCCTTTTCATATATCGTCCGTGCGCCCTTAACTTCACCGATCTTCTCCAGGCAGGCACTTAAAAGAAAATAGGCTTCAATGTTTTTGTGATTCAATGCGAGTGCGCATCGACCGGCCTCAATGGCTTCTTTATATCTACCGAGACCATGATAACTCTTTCCTAAGTTTACATAAAGATGACTTTTGCCACCGGATTTTTCTATAATGTTTTTGTATATCCTTACCGCTTTTTCTTCTTCCTCAAGTCTCTCCTGTCCCTGCAAAAAGTCCTGGTTAATAACCACGGCCTCTTGCATCAATATATTGCAATAATCGCATTTACTGCATGCGTTTTGACATGTCAGCATCCGCTTGAAAAAATTATTTCTCTTAAGCGCCGCGGAGTCGATATACTGAAAATATCTGAGTCCCGGAGAATCCAATAGATCCAACAAATTACCATTAAAGTCCTCTTTGGTATACGCTTTCAGAAAATATTCTATCGAAGAGGTCGGGTTGTCCCTGCTTGAAATTTTAAAATAGTCGACAAAGGGAATATAATATTTTAAAGCGTCAGGCGGGATAAAGGGGATATTGAAAACTTTCTCAGGATTTTTTAAAAATATTTTCATGCACCACCGTTCCAGGAAAAACTCATCGGTCATCTTTTCCTTAATGCCGGTCGGCCGGTGAGCGATAAGATTGTAATGCATTCTTCTAAAGGGGCAGTTCCGTAAACATCCCTCATTTACCATCACTTTGATTTTAAGCCCCGTCCGTTCTTTGATCTGCCGTATCAGGGGAATATTTCTGTTGATATCCCTATCGATGGTGATTATATCAACCCCCAGATCTTTAAGGTATAATGCTTCCTCTACTGTCTTTGCATAACAATTAACGGACGATTCGATGGTAATTGTCGGAAGTTGTCTTCTAATTTCACTGATATACACAGGATTAGTAACCACTACGCTGTCCAATCCTATCTGTTGCAGTGTTTTTAGATAGCCGGTAATCTTTGAAACAATTTTTGCGTCTAACCCTCCGGCACCTTCACACGTTGCATTCAGTAACAACTGGCTTCGTATGCGTAGCGATATGCAGCGGCGGATCAACTGCGGGACTTCGTTTACATAATTTTTATCCTGAGAAACATGTCTGCCGGTACCCATATAGCGGTGAGGAATAGGGAAATAAAGCGCCTCTATATTGTCTTTGTATCTTTCAACAATATCCAGCATTGCCTTATCGTTATTGTAGCCGATAGAAAATCTCATACTTTGTCTGGGCTTTTGTGCTGCGATTCTTAACTAAAATCGCGCAGTGTTTTATAGCGAGCGGCGGATGATCTCTTCTACCGCATCATGTGTTATACGATTCGATGCAATATACCCTATATCTTTATACGTAAGAGGCGCTCCTTTTAAGGTGGTAAGTTTCCCCCCTGCTTCTTCTATGATGGCTACTCCTCCTGCAAAATCCCAGGGCCGATCGTGAAACTCAACGGAAAAATCCAGCTTTCCTTCGGCAACATAAGAAAGAACACGCACGGAAGAACCCAGCATGCGTACGTTAAAAACTTCATGTGCCAAATCGCCTAAAACTTTCAGCATGACGTCGGGTGCATACCGGATGCTGGAATCAAAAGAAATCGAACATTCTTTCAGGCTCTTATTTTTTGACACAACTATTCTTTTGTTATTTTTATACGCACCGCCGCCCTTCTCCGCCGCATACATTTCAGCGCCCAACGGCATATAAATGACACCGGCCACAAATACATTCTTATGGACCACGCCGATAGATACTCCAAAAATATCTATACCCCTTATGAAGTTATGCGTTCCATCCAAAGGGTCTATGATCCAGACATACTCATTGCTTAAATTGGAGCTGCCTCCCTCTTCAGCAAGAATGCCATGGCCTGGAAATTTTGCTTTAATCCTGTCCACGATGATCTTTTCCGCTTCGCGATCTAAATTGGTGGCCAGATTCCTGTCGCCCTTGCTTTCAATTGTGCTGATCTTACCGAAATTATCGAGAAGGTACGTTCCTGCCTGGCGCGCCGCGCCTATTGCTACGTCGAGAATTTCACTCATTGCCTTCCTCCTTAATGAGCACATCGTTTTTTCAAGCGTCGACGACGCGCGGAAAAAAGGATAGTGCGAATTAATCCCTAAGCGCTCCGGATACGTTTCGAAGAAAATTATCCGGTATACGGGCGCAAGGGATAACAACTTGAATTCCCTGAATGAATTATTTCCTAAACTCTTACAACGCTCTATTACCGGCCATGACGAAATTTTTTCAACTCCCGCTCTGCTTCCCGGTCTGCGATACCCTCTTTTATTTTACGACGTTTGTCATAAAGCAATCTTCCCCTGGCAAGCGCGATCTCAACTTTAGCTATTCCCCGGTCATTGAAATACACCTTTAAAGGAATAAGGGTAAATCCACGCTGTATCATAAAACCGATAAAGCGTTCTATTTCTTTTCTGTGCAAAAGCAATTTTCGTACTCTTTTCGGTTCCGGCTTAAAGTAAGAACTTTTCTCAAATTCAGGTATATGCATGTTATAAAGATACACTTCCCCCTGTTCCAACCGCCCGAAGCTGTCATCAATAGAACAACCTTTAGTGCGCAGAGATTTAACTTCAGTGCCCCGAAGCGCTATCCCTGCTTCATGCGCTTCCAGGATCTGGTATTCTCTGCGTGCTTTGCGGTTTGTTGCCACAAGCTTAAAAGCGGTATCTTTCTTTTTTTCTTTTTCCATACTCATTATATACGCTAATTTACGCTGATCATTAAACGCTCATTACCGCAAACCATATTAGTGAAAGTTCGTGGTTTCCAAATTAGTGGTAATTCGTGTTTTCTCCAATTCGCGAGAATTCGCGTTTTTTTATTCGCGGCCATTCGCGTATTAAAAGGTAAATCCGGAAAGTTTCATATACAACCCCAGCCACAGCGGAACGCTTACAATGCTGAAGACATGCGTAAAAAGGACTCCCTGGGATACAAACTCACTGTCTGCCTTGCGTAAGTTAGCGACAATGGGCAACGTTACCGCGGAAGGCATTGAGGCCTGGAGCACGATAAAAAACCCCAGAAGCGAACCGATATCAAACTTTACTACCAGCAATAAAAACAATAACGGCACAACGATAAGTTTTAATGCGCTCGCTTCTAAAATAATAAATAACTTTGCATAAAAATGTTCAAGATTGATTTTTGCCAGCCAACACCCTAAAACGAGCATAGAAAGTACGAAACTTGTATCACCGATCATTTTCATGGGAACGGTGACGACTTTGGGAATAAAATGAGCGGTATTGGTATATACCAACAAAAGCGCAGCAAGCGTGCCGATTATGGGCGGAGTTAAAAGGGTTTTTGGCTTAAATTCTTCCCCTTTTTTTCTGAAGATAAAGTAGCTGCCCACTGACCACATGATAATATCAAACCCCAGAATATAAAGAAAAACATAGACGATAAACTCTTCCCTTAGATGAGCAGGAAAAAGAAAAAGCGCTATATTAAGCGGGAGATAACCGCAATTCTGAAAGCTTACCACGCTGATGAATTCTTTTTTGAAATCGTGACTGCGTTTGAAGGAAAAAATATATCCGAGAACAAAGCTGGCCAGGAATATCGCAATACTTAAAAAAAGAAAAATGAGCGGCGGAGTCATCTGTAATGCAGTATTCTCGATAATATGAGAAAAAGCCATGAAAGGAATGGTAAAATTTACCACAAAAAAAATAAGGAAATTAAGGGCTTTTTCCTCTATTGCGTGCTTTTTATAAAAATAATACCCCAGCACCGCGATGATAGTAAGCTTAATGATTGCAAGCGATATGACACCCATGGTATGAATTATAACATAGCATATTTAGTTAACAAAGATAATAAAAAATACGGAGTGCGAAGCCGGCGCTTGCGCTACGAGAGGCCTCCTTAAAGAGGACTAAAGACCGGGGGCCACAACGAATAAAAAATTTTACTGAGTTGTTATTTATTTGGTATAATCAACTTCGTTAAGTTTATTCGCTTATACACACGCAGCACTTTGATAGATTTAACAGTTAAACGAAAAACTCATGTTTAGCCTGACAAGGCGTAAGGCAAACTTTACCAAACAAAGTTTCTTCCATGAGATCTTTCCGGATTGACAGCCCCGTTACCTAATATTTATATGGGGGTTCGGGACGTCCCGCACCTAACCAAAATATTTAGGGAACGGGACAGCGAAGCGAGTATCTCTTCCCTGCCTACCGGCAGGCAGGTACGAAAGTCTTTGAACGGAGCTTCGCCGAAGAAAGAAATTGTGCGAAGCGCTCTCGGCTGCGCGGGTGGCGGAATTGGCAGACGCATACGTCTCAGAAGCGTATGGGTAACTCCGTGGGGGTTCAAGTCCCCCCCCGCGCATTTTTTATCAAGTCGGGATCGCGCCCTCTGCCGAAGGTAGAGAGGCGGAAAATCGGTCCTTGCGCATATATTTGATTAACTTACCATGCAGCAAAAAGAATACCCCATTGATTGCCCTTCGGGTTTGCGAAGCCGCGTCCTGCTGACTTTAATTGCCTTTTTTTGCGGGGCAGCAACCATGATTATCGAACTGGCAGGCAACAAAGTCCTTGCGCCCGTCTTCGGCAATACGTTATACACCTGGACAGGCCTTATCGGAATAATCCTTATTGCAATGAGCAGCGGTTATTACTTCGGCGGCTGGCTTGCTGACTGCAAGCCTTCGTATACCCGTCTTGCGCATATCATATCAATCGCGGCAATACTTACCTTTCTGACTCCCCTCTTACAGGTAACAACTGCGCTTGACGCTATTAAAAAAAATATAATCTGGGGGCCGGTACTCGCCTCTATCCTTTTATTTTCGCTGCCCGCATTTTTCTTAAGCTCCGTAACACCCTTTAGTATGCGGCTTGCAAGTTTACTTTCAAAAGACCAACATATTGGCGGCTCAACAGGGTATATAGGAATGCTTTCGACATTAGGAAGCGTTATAGGGACTTTTTGTACCGGTTTTATTTTAATCCCTGCTCTTGGGATACGGATGATTTTCACGCTTACCGGCATTCTTTTAGCCATACTTGCGGGAATCACCTACCTCTTTTTTTTTGCCGAAAAAAACCATAAAATAAAATATGTTGCCGTAACGGCACTGGTGCTGATTCTGTTTCCGGCCGCTATTTCTGCATTCAGTCCGAAGGTACCGTGGAATGTAGTTTTTGAAAAAAATACTTTTTACCATCGCATCGCGGTCATTGAAGAACCCACCCCTAACGGAGATATCGCGCGGATCCTGCGTCTTGACACCGGGATAGACGGTGCGCAATTTGAATACTCAGATGAACCGGTATTTCCGTATCAACAATACTGGAGACTCATCAAAGCTTTCTGCCCCCGGATGGAAAAAGCTTTGTTTTTAGGGGGAGGCGCTTTCTATCTGCCGCAGGCGGTTTCCCGCGCCTGGCCGCAGGCGTATGTGGAAGTCGTAGAAATAGATCCTGAAGTAGTGGCTGTAGGAGAGAAATTTTTCCGTCTTAATCAATATCCGCAAGTATACCCTCGCGTCGGCGACGGACGGCGTCATCTATCTTCACAGCAAACGCATTATGACCTTATTTTTGGCGATGCCTATAACGGTATACGCAATATCCCCGCTCATCTGATAACACTGGAATTTTTCTCATTAGTTAAAGAACACTTGAACCCTGATGGTGTCTATATAATGAATATCATCAGCGCTCCAAAGGGAAAAAAATCACAGCTTTTTTTAAGTACCATAAAAACTCTTAAGCAAGTATTCGATAATGTCTATTGTTTCCCTATAAATCTCCAGGTACCGGAAAAGGTGCAGAATATAATTATCGTCGCAACGACAAAAGACAACCCCGTTTCTCCCGCTACCTGGTCAAAAATAGCTCAAGACCCCACAACAGGATATTTATTGAGCACGTACCTGCCCGAAAGCGCCTACGATGCTACCGCAGCAACCGTCTTTACCGACGATTACAACCCCGTCGAATACATTGTCGCCCAGAGTCTGATATCGTAGTTTGTTATACGCATAATACTTAATCCCCCTCCCGAACGAGAAAAACGTTTGTCTTTCTGCCTGATTATTTGGTATAATCGAATGACGAAACGTCACCATGGCACCAGATCAGTGCGAAACCTCCTCCGGAGGACCAACCTGATACGTAGTGCAAAGCACTTAGCGCTGGAGAGGTGGCTGAGCCCGGTTGAAGGCGTCCGACTCGAAATCGGAAGTCCTGCCAAAAGCGGGACCGTGGGTTCAAATCCCACCCTCTCCGTTCTTCTTCGCCCTTAATATAAAAAAATATCTATAGGGCTTCGAAGTAACTTCGTTCTTTTTTACAAGCATTTCTTGTGGAGGTGGCGAAGAAGAAAGCTGCTGCGAAGCGCCACCGGTCAATGTCCTTGAAGCGCGGAGAATTTGGAAAGATATTTAAAATCTGGTTCGGGATTTGCTTTTTTGAAAAAGAGGTTACTGTCCCGACAAAGTCTGTCGAGTTAAAATCGCCCAATCTTTGAAGTGAACTTTCTAACGAGAGCCATAGCGAGTTTTGGCGTACGCAGAATAGGATTCGAACTATTTACGCGGAATATTTAGAAAAAAGACAACGGACTCCGGCGAGGCTCCGTCTGAGCCGAAGTAAGACATACCGTAATGAAAAAACGAAACACCTATGTTCTCTTCACGCTCCTCTGCCTTATAATTATAGTTGCCCTCAATAGCTTCTTCTATGCCGCGCCGCAAAGAGCCCAAGAAATTAAATGGAGCGTCGATACAAATGCAATCGCTAAAAGCCCTCAGGCGTTTATTTTCTTTCTTCTTGCCTCGATATACTTATCGCTCATCGGTATCGGCATAGCCAATATCATTATTTTCCTCATACGGAGATTCCACAAACAATCCTTTCTGCGACAAGAGACCCACGAAAAACAATTCCCTCTGTCGGAGGAGCAATCAAGCAAGCTCATTCTTTATGTAACTGCATTCGTTTTGCTCACCCAGCTTCTGGAAATTTTTGTGTATATACACAAGGACACATTCGATGTGGTCGGCTCTGCTCTTTTTTTAAATCTTGTCCTTGAAATCGGTATCGGTTTTCTTATTATGAAGTATCTCGCATGCCGCTGGCTTGATTTCAGCTATAGAAAATCTAACATTAAGAACATCGTATGCGTTTACACTGCCACGCTTCCGCTGATCATATGCGCTGCCTTGCTTAATAATCTTATTTTAAAAAAAATAGGCATGACACCTCAACCCAGTCCGGCAATCACCCTTTTTGTGCATTTAAAGAGTAGATCGTTCATCCTGCTTTTATTTTCTCAAATTGCCCTGTTTGGACCGTTAGCCGAAGAGCTATTTTTCCGGGGATTTGTTTATAGATTTATGCGGACAAAATTTACGTTTATAGGAGCGGCGGCGTGGACTTCTTTCTTTTTTGCAATGCTGCATCAAACACCTCAGGATATTCTGCCGCTTTTTTCTATTAGTGTTGCGTTATGCTACCTCTATGAAAAAACACAAAATATTCTAAGCCCCATTATGCTCCATTCAATCTTTAACACCCTCAACTTCGCACTCCTCCTGCTCCTAAAAGATTTCATTAAAATATAATAGAAATAAGCTCGTAAGCTCTTATGCCGATAAGCTCCTGGGTAGTTTTAAAAATTTATGAGCTCAAGAGCTGATGAGCTTATAAGCTAACTCTTGATTCTGCAGCTTGTTATGAATTTATATAGTCATTCACATCAAGCGGCAGGTGTAACATTTCCTTGATATGCCGGATTCTTTCTGCAGTATAGGGGTGAGTTCGAAAATAAGACATGGGGCGTATTTCTTTTTTATTCTCTTCATAAAGTTTTTCTAAAACATCGATGCCGGACTTTGGTTCGTAATGAATCATCTTCATGTATTTTGCTGCCAATTCGTCGGCATTAAACTCATCCTCCCTGGAGTAACCTGCGATAATCTGCGCAAGCGCAAAAGAAAGACCGTTGACGAATTCGGGATCGGCGCGGGCGCCAATCGATGCCACCATTAAAAGGTTATATCCCATTGCTGCCTGCAGCCTTTTGACGCCATGGCGCGAAACCACATGAGCTATTTCATGAGCTAAAACATACGCAAGCTCGTTATCATCGAGCATGTCGAAAAGGCTTTTATAAATATATACGTAACCTCCGGGAATACTAAAGGCATTTTTTTCATCCGTCTTGCGCTGGTCATCTTCTACGATGACGTAAAAATAATAACTAACCTCTTTACGATCGCTGACCGCCGCGATCATTTTCCCTATTTTGTTGATTCTTGCAATATCGTGGGGATTGTTAGAAAGTTTAAAATCTTTGGCGATCTGCCTGGCAATATTTTGACCAAGTCCTACTTCTTTTTCGGTCGAAAAAAACATCGTATCCTGTCGGTGTGTACCGACGTTATATTCGCTTGATACGCAACCGGCCAAGAAAAGACCAAAAACCGAAGACCAAAGACCGAAGACCAAAACAGACAACAGATGGCAGATAGCAGATAGCAGATAATTACTTATTCGCAATCTCCGATCTGTAATCTCCAATCTCCGATCTGTAATCATTTAATTCATTTGAAGAAATCGCTTTTGGTAAAAAGCGAGACTAGTGGGAGTCCAACTCTGGCAAGATTGTCTTTTGCACCTTCTTCTCTATCGACAACGGTGATTGCGCTAACGATTTTTACCTCTTCCTTCTTCAACACTTCTATCGCCTTAATAAAAGAAGAACCGCTTGTAGCAACATCGTCGACAACAACTACTCGTTCGCCGGCGGTAAGCTCTTTTCCCTCGATCAACTGTTGACGTCCATGTTCTTTCGCATTCTTGCGTATTAAAAACCCTTTAAGGTCTTTCTTGTTTTCGTACGCTACCATACACACACCGCTTACCATAGGATCTGCCCCTAAGGTAGGTCCGCCGATTGCGTCAATTGCATCGGCCTTAATGAGTTCCCAGATTAAATGAGAGATCAAATAAATACCCTCCGAAGAAAGACTTACCCTGCGCACATCGATATAGAAGTTGCTTACCTTGCCGCTGGCCAAGGTAACGGGTCCTTTATAGAGGGCTTCATTCTTCAATAAAGTAAGCAATTTTCCTTTCATAGTCCTTAATTATACGTATAAAAATAAAATCTTGCAATATCTTCTTTTTATAGATAGATTATATTAATGAATTACAGCGATTAAGCAGGGGTTACGGTGATTATCTTCAATAGTCTCTAATCCTGCCCGCAATCTCCGGAATCTTTCCTTAATCGCTGGAATCATTTTCAACTAATCGGTGCTGATATGAAAGAAAAAATCCTCATAGTCGACGATGAAAAAGATATAGTAAAAATGCTTGACTATAACCTTAAAAAGGAAGACTTTCGGGTATTTTCTGCGCATAGCGGCGAAACCGCGTTAGAGACGGCGAGAAAAGAGAATCCCGATATCGTCGTCCTTGATTTGATGCTTCCGGGGATAGACGGATTGGAAGTATGCAGAATATTAAAAAATGACCTTAGGACTTCCTCCATTCCCATCATTATGCTTACCGCTAAATCTCAGGAAACAGATAAAATCGCCGGTTTGGAATTAGGGGCCGATGACTATGTCACCAAACCGTTTAGTCCTAAAGAGTTGATTGCGCGCCTAAAGGCAGTATTACGGCGGGTCAAAGATAAAGGGGCCTTACCGGAAATATTACGTATCGGCGATATAACTATCGATTTTGCAAAGATCATTGTAAAAGTAAAAAATAAACAAGTAGAGGTAACCGCAAAAGAATTCGAGTTATTGAAAACATTGATACATGCAAAAGAAAGAGTACTGTCGCGAGATTATCTTCTGGAAAACATCTGGGGATTTGACCGGGCCATGGAGATAAAGACCCGGACCGTTGACGTGCATATACGGTCGTTACGCAAAAAACTAAAAGGCCAAGCGCACCGCATACTCACGGTTAAAAATTATGGGTATCGTTTTTTATTGGAGTAAACTGACATGTTATTTCTTACCCTCAGTAAGCAATTACGCGAAATTACAACAGCGCTGGAAAAAATCGCACGCGGCACAGACAACGAGATAACGGTTCCCGCGCAAGGCGAGATGGCGCAGCTTATCTCTGCGATAAACAGCGTGGTTGAAGCGCTTAAAAAAGAGATAAACACCCTTAGGCAGGATAACAACCAGATAAAAACCATGCTCGAGGGCATGGTTGAGGGCGTTATCGCGATTGACAAAGAAAAAAAAATACTTTCTATTAACCCTGCGGTAGAAAAGATATTCAACATTTCAAAAGACCAGGTATTGGGAAGATTTTTTCTGGAGACTATACGCAATAATGATATTTTTGAAGTAATCAACGGCGTTTTGGAAAAAAAAGAGTTCCTCGCAAAGGAAATAACGCTCCTGGGGCCTACACACAAAATATTCAGAATAAGTGTCTCTCCCCTTTTCGACAATACAACCGTTAACGGCTGCGTCCTGGTCATTTACGATATTACCGAAATACGAAAGCTGGAATTATTACGCTCTGAATTTTTTGCAAACGTATCCCACGAATTAAAAACACCTTTGACTTCCATACGCGGCTTCGTTGAAACGCTCCTTGAAGGGGCGTGGGAAGATAAAGACAATAGCCGTAATTTTCTGGAAATCATCCAAACGCATGCCAATCGCCTGGATAATCTGATAAACGATTTGCTTGAACTATCGCGCATCGAATCAAGAGAAATTATTCTTAAATCCGAGAGAATACAGCTTAAGGCTTTGGTTGACGCAACCGCGCAAGACCTTAGGACCCAATTGGCGAAAAAAAATATTATTCTATACAATGAATTAAGCAACGATGTCTTTGTCACGGCAGATACAAACCAGCTACGAAGAGTTTTAACCAATCTTATTGATAATGCGATAAAATTCAATAAAGAAAAAGGTACTATAAAAATATACAGTGAAAACGCAGATAAAGAAAT